>NZ_JASJXO010000010.1:0-92277 GCF_035018625.1 Subtercola sp. RTI3
GTATAAGAGACAGCCTCCCTCCCCACCCCTTCCCG
Organism: Subtercola sp. RTI3; assembly: GCF_035018625.1. NCBI lineage: Bacteria > Bacillati > Actinomycetota > Actinomycetes > Micrococcales > Microbacteriaceae > Subtercola > Subtercola sp. RTI3. Next base: position 36 of record NZ_JASJXO010000010.1, read on the forward strand.
CCCGGAGAGGTACGGCTTTTGCCCGCTTCACGGGCGCCCAAGCGTGCAAAAGCCGACACCCAACGGAGAATGCGAGGGCTGGGGCCCAGGCTGGGGCCCGGGCGACGAGAACGGCGGCAGAGCGACCTCGTGGGAGGGGCTCTGCCGCCGTTCTGCGGGGCGGATGCGGGTTACGCCGCGGTGACCAGCGAACGCAGCACGTACTGCAGGATGCCGCCGTTGCGGTAGTAGTCAGCCTCACCGGGGGTGTCGATGCGGAGGACCGCATCGAACTCCACAGGCTGCTTGCCCTCGGGCGAGTGCTCGCTCGGCGTCGCGGTGACGTGAAGCGTCTTCGGGGTGCGGCCCTCATTGAGTTCTTCGACACCGGAGATGTCGATGACCTCGGTGCCGTCGAGGCCGAGCGATGCCCAGCTCTCGCCTGCCGGGAACTGCAGCGGCAGAACGCCCATGCCGATGAGGTTCGAGCGGTGGATTCGCTCGAAACTCTCGACGATGACCGCCTTCACGCCGAGGAGCGACGTGCCCTTGGCCGCCCAGTCCCGTGACGAACCCGAACCGTACTCTTTGCCACCGAAGATGACGAGCGGGATGCCCGCAGCCTGGTAATTCTCGCTGGCGTCGTAGATGAACGCCTGCGGGGCATCCGGAGCCGTGAAGTCGCGGGTGTAACCACCCTCGACGTTGTCGAGCAGCTGGTTCTTCAGCCGGATGTTCGCGAACGTGCCGCGGATCATGATCTCGTGGTTGCCGCGGCGCGAGCCGTACGAGTTGTAGTCTTTGCGCGAAACCCCGTGGGCGTCGAGGTACTTGCCCGCGGGGCTGTCGGCCTTGATGTTGCCAGCAGGGCTGATGTGGTCGGTGGTGACCGAGTCGCCGAGCTTCGCCAGCACGCGTGCGCCGGCGATCGACGAGACCGGAGTGGTCTCGATGGTCATGCCCTCGAAGTACGGGGGCTTACGAACGTAGGTCGACTCGGCGTCCCACTCGAAGGTGGGGCCGGTGGGTGTCGGCAGGGAACGCCAGCGCTCGTCACCGTCGAACACGCTCGCGTACTCGTGGGTGAACATCTCGGTGTTGATCGACGTGTCGATGGTCTGCTGCACCTCGGCCGCGTCGGGCCAGATGTCGCGGAGGTAGACCTCGGCGCCGTCGCTGCCGGTACCGAGCGAGTCGGTCTCGAAGTCGAAGTTCATCGAGCCGGCCAGCGCATACGCGATGACCAGGGGCGGCGAGGCAAGGTAGTTCATCTTGACGTCGGGGCTGATGCGGCCCTCGAAGTTGCGGTTGCCCGAGAGCACGGCGGTGACGGCGAGATCGTTCTTGTTGATCGCGTCGGTCACCTCTTCGATGAGTGGGCCGGTGTTGCCGATGCAGACCGTGCAGCCGTACCCAACGGTGTAGAAGCCGAGGGCTTCGAGATCGCCTGTGAGGCCGGCCTTCTCGTAGTAGTCGGTGACGACCTTCGAGCCGGGCGCCAGGGTGGTCTTGACCCAGGGCTTCGACTTCAGGCCCTTCTTCACGGCGTTGCGGGCCAGCAGACCGGCCGCGAGCATGACGCTCGGGTTCGAGGTGTTGGTGCACGACGTGATGGCGGCGACCGCCACTGCTCCGTGGTCGAGCGTGTAGTTCAGGCCAGCGGGCGTGGTGACTGCGGTCGGAGCCGACACCGTCGACGGGGCATGACTGACATGGCTGTGCGAGACCTCGTGAGCGGTGTCTTCGTCTTGTGAGGTGAAGCCATTGGGGTCTGACGCGGGAAACGAGCCGTCGAGCGACGCATCGACCCGTGACAGGTCTTGCGAGGCATAGTCGTTGAGGTCTTTCTCGAACTGGTACTTCGCGTTGCTGAGTTCGACCCGGTCTTGCGGGCGCTTCGGCCCGGCGATGGAGGGAACCACGGTGCCGAGGTCGAGTTCGAGGTACTCACTGAACGAGGGCTCGACGCTCGGGTCGTGCCAGAGCGTCTGCAGCTTGGCGTAGGCCTCGACAAGGGCGACCTGCTCTTCGCTGCGGCCCGTGAGGCGCAGGTAGTCGAGCGTGATGTCGTCGATCGGGAACATGGCAGCGGTCGAGCCGAACTCGGGGCTCATGTTACCGATGGTGGCGCGGTTCGCGAGCGGGACGGCCGTGACGCCTTCACCGTAGAACTCGACAAACTTGCCCACGACACCGTGCTTGCGCACCATCTGCGTGATGGTGAGTACCACGTCAGTGGCGGTGACGCCGGCGGGAATGGTGCCGGAGAGCTTGAAGCCGACGACCTTCGGAATCAGCATGGAGACGGGTTGGCCGAGCATGGCCGCCTCTGCCTCGATGCCGCCGACACCCCAGCCGAGCACGCCGAGGCCGTTGACCATGGTGGTGTGCGAGTCGGTACCGACGCAGGTGTCGGGGTAGGCGCGCAGAACCCCGTTGACCTCACGGGTGAAGGTCACGCGGGCCAGGTACTCGATGTTCACCTGGTGCACGATGCCCGTTCCCGGCGGAACGACCTTGAAGTCGTCGAACGCTGTCTGGCCCCAGCGAAGGAACTGGTAGCGCTCGCCATTGCGCTCGTACTCGATGTCGACGTTGCGCTCGAGAGCGTTCTCAGACCCGAACAGGTCGGCGATGACCGAGTGGTCGATGACGAGCTCTGCGGGGGCGAGCGGGTTGATCTTGGTGGGGTCGCCGCCCAGCGCGCCGACCGCTTCGCGCATGGTGGCGAGGTCGACGATGCAGGGAACGCCCGTGAAGTCTTGCATCACGACGCGTGCGGGGGTGAACTGGATCTCGGTGTCGGGCTCAGCGGTGGGCTGCCAATTGCCGATTGCTCTGATGTGCTCTGCCGTGATGTTGGCACCGTCTTCGGTGCGCAACAGGTTTTCGAGCAGTACCTTCAGGCTGAACGGAAGCTTCTCATAGCCCGGAACGGTGTCGAGCCGGAAGACCTCGTATGACTGATCTCCGACTGTGAGGGTGTCTTTCGACCCAAAACTGTTTACTTCAGACACGTACGTCTCTCCTTCGCTGACTACGTCAATCTTGGGCGTCTTGCGATACCTGTGGCTAGCAAGGGTTGCCTTACTCGAGAAGCCGCAAAACTATCTTGACGTCGAGATAACTTTAGCACTCATTCCCGGTCGACGACGAGACCATGCCGCTTCGCGAACCGGTAGTACACCTCGATGCCAGAGGCCCCGGCCACGCCCACCGCCAGCGCGTAGAAGAACCACGGGCCGATGCTCACGTCGAGCACGAAGAAAGCCCGGGTGAACGGCAGCAGGTACGCCAGTGCGAAGGCCAGCGTGACGGAGAGCACCAGCACGACCCGGGGCCTCGAGAGCGGGCGGGCGAGCACCGAGACGATCCAGAGCGACACGATGAACAGCGCCATCGTGGCGAGGCTGCGAGCCTCGACTTGCGGCAGCGTGCCGCGCAGCGGCGCATACGCGACCAGGCACGCCGTCGCGCCGATGAGCCCCGTCGGCAACGAGAACTTCAGTACCCGAGGCAGCACTCCGGCCCGGTAGCGGCGGCGGTTCGGAGCCAGCGCGAGAAAGAACGACGGCACGCCGATGGCGAGTGTCGACACCAGGGTGAGCTGCCGGGGCAGAAACGGAAACTCCCACGCAAAGATGGCCGTGAACAGCGCCAGCACGATTCCGTAGACCGTCTTCGAGAGAAAAAGGTTCGACACCCGCTCGACGTTCGCGATCACGCGGCGCCCGAGCATCAGCACCTCGGGCAGACGGTCGAACCGGCTGTCGAGCAGTACCAGTCGCGACACGGCCCGCGTTGCCGGCGTTGCGTTGCCCATCGCGATGCCCAGGTCGGCGTCTTTGATGGCCATGGCATCGTTCACGCCGTCGCCGGTCATCGCCACCGAGCGGCCCTGCTGCTGCAGCAGCTTCACGATGCGCTGTTTCTGTTCGGGGGCGACCCGGCCGAAGACACCACCCGCGGCCAGTGCCAGGGTGAGCGATTCGTCGTCGACCAGCGTGCTCGCATCCACGGCCTCGTCGCCGAGGTTCAGCTGGCGCGCGATCGAACCGACCGTGTGCGGATTGTCGCCAGAGAGAATGATGACGCGTACCCCTTCGGCCGCGAAGTAGGCCAAGGTTTCGGCGGCCTCCGGGCGAATGGTCTCTTCGAGAATGACGAAGCAGGCCGGCATCGCGTGCCCCACGAGTTCGGGTTCGTCGACGTAGCGCTCGGGCGCCTCGGCCGAGCGGGCCAGCACCAGCGTGCGGCGCCCGCTCGCGGCGATGGTGTGCGCCTCTGCGAGGGCTTCCGGATGCCCGACCAGCAGCCGCTCGGGAGCCCCCAGCAGCCACGTGACGGTGTCTGTGCCCGCGCTTGCCAGCTGCACGGCGCTGAACGCCCGCAGCGAGCTGAACGCCAGCCGCGCCTGCACCTCGGCCGAACCCAGCTCGAACTGGTTGGCGAGGGCGCGTGACGTCGCGTTGCCGGCGTCATCGGTCGACAGGGCGGCCAGCGCCGACCGGCAGGGCCCCAGATCGTCGTCTCGCCCCGGCAACTGCTGCAGCCCGTGAAACCCGATTGCCCCGGTGGTGAGGGTGCCCGTCTTGTCGAGGCACAGCACGTCGACTCGAGCCAGCACCTCGACGGCGGCCAGCTCCTGCACCAGAACCTTCTGCCGGGTCAGCCGAATCGCCGCCACGCCGAACGCGAGACTCGTCAGCAGCACCAGACCCTCGGGAATGATGCCCACCACGCTCGCGACCGCGTCGACGAGGGCGTGCCGCCAGCTCTGGTCGTTCGGGTCGGCCAGCGCGTGAAAACCTCCGTACGTCGCAATGCGCCCGAAGACGATGACAACGATGAGCGGCACCAGGATCCACGACAGGTACACCAGAATGCGGTTCGTCGCAGCGCGCAGTTCCGAGTGCACGAGGCTGTGCCTCTTGATCTCCGCAGTGAGCTTGCTGGCATACGAATTCGCGCCGACCGCCACCACCCTCGCCTCGGCCGTTCCCGACGTGACGAGCGAGCCCGACATGAGGCGGTCGCCGGGCTTCTTGGCTATCGGGTCCGACTCGCCCGTGAGCAACGATTCGTCGACGAACAGCGCGGTGGTCACGATGACATCGGCGTCGGCGGTGATCTGGTCACCCGGTCGAACGATCACCAGGTCATCCAGAACCACCTCACCGGGCTGGATGACCAGCAGAACGCCACCCCGCCGAACCGCCGTCTCGGGCGAGGCGAGCACCGCCAACCGGTCGAGTGCGCGCTTGGCCCGCAGCTCCTGCACAATGCCGATGAGGGCGTTGAACACCACAACGCCGAAGAAGAAGCCGTCACGCAGGTCGCCCAGCAGCAGCACCGCGATGAAGCACACGGTGAGAATGCCGTTGAAGAACGTGAAGACGTTCTCGGCGAGAATGCTGCGGAACGTGCGGGAGGTGGGCGTCTCGACGACGTTCACGTCGCCCCGCGCGATGCGCTGCTGAACCTCGGTGGGGCTCAGGCCGGGGTCGGCCGGTGCGATCATGGCGTGGGCGACGCCGGATCGGAGGGTTCCGGAACCGTCTTCGACCCCTCGTGGCCGAACGCGGCACGCACCAACAGCCAGGTCACCCAGAGCATGCCCGCGTACAGCGGCACACCGAGAATCAGCTTCACTGAAGCGAGCGCCTCGGCCTGCCCTGCGAGGTACAGCGGCACTTCGACCGCGAGCCGCAGAGCGAACAGCCCGACCCAGCACCACGTAGCGATGAGCACCACTTTGAACTTGGCGGCGTCGCTCTTCCACGCGGCGGCGTCGCCGGTCAGCACACCGACAATCAGGCCGATCAGGGGCCACCGGGCCACGATCGAGCCGAGCAGCACGACCACTGAGACCGCATTGATGACGATACCGACCACGAAGTTGTCTTCGGCCCGGCCGGTGAACAGCGCCAGACCTGCCGACACTGCGACACCGATCAGCCCGGCGATGGCCGGCATCACGGGGCTGCGGGTGACGAGCCGCACCACGATGAACACGGCCGCCACCGCGAGCGGAGCGATCACGCTCGGTGTGAGATCTTTCGTGAGTGTGTAGATGACCAGAAACGCGAGCCCGGGCAGAATCGACTCGATCAGCCCGCGCACGCCGCCGATGGCCCGCAGCAGCGACGACACCGTGGGTGCCTCGCCGGGTGCGACCTGGCCGATACCCGACCGCTTGGCGGCCGCAGCGAACGCCGCGGAGAACGACAGCGGGGCCTCGCTCTCATCGGCACCGTTCACGCGCTGAGCAGCCTTGGCCTCGTTCGGCACCGGATGCCCGCTCCCCTGGTGTTCGCTCTGTTGCTGCCTGTTCCCCCGGCCTGCGCCACCGTGCTGCTCGTTCGGCGCCTGCCCACCCTGCGGCTGCTCGGCCCCCGACATCTAGAGCGTGCTCGACGGGTTTGGCGCCGCCGTGGTCTTCGGAATCGACAGCGGAATCAGGTCTCGCGGCGGCATGGGAGCACTGCCCCGCACCACGACCACGCTGCGGAAGAGTTCTTCGACGGCCGCCCGTGAATCGTCGCTCTGCATGGCCTCGCCGGCGATCACGCCGCGAAGAAACCACCGCGGCCCGTCGACGCCGATGAAGCGCGCGAGGCGCGTGACGGGCTTGCCGTCGGGGCCGGCCGCCGGCACCTCGGCTATCAGCTCGGGGCCGAACACGCCGTCTTGCTCGACGAGCGTGCCGCCCTGGCCGCCGATCTGCTCGCGGATCTGCGCGCGGATGTCGTGCCAGAGTCCGGTGGATCGGGGCGCCGCGAACGCCTGCACCTGCAGGGTCGAACCAGCGAAGTCGAGACCGACGGCAACAACACGGTTGGTTCCCTCTTCGACTTCGAGCCGCAGCTGCAGCCCTTCACGCGGCAGAATCTTGACCCCGCCGAGATCGACATAGGGCCGAGCGGGGTTGGCTTCGTCGGCGTCGAACGGGCCTTCGCTGGCACGGTTCTCGGGGGCCGACTTCTCGTCGGAGCGCAGTTCGACGGCGTCAGCCGGCTCGCTGAGCTCGGCTTCGCTGAGTTCGGCTTCGCTGAGTTCGGCTTCGCTGGGCTCTGTCTCGACGGCTTCGATTTCTGTGGGGCTGGCCGCGGCATCACTGCCAGCGCTGTTGTTTCCAGCGCGGCTGATGCGCCCGCGCTTGTTCTTGACGGAATCGTTCTTGTCAGTCACTGACTTCGACTTTCTGTGAATTGGTGGCGCTCTGCGGTTCGTTGTAGCCGCTCGATCCGAAACCGCCTTCGCCCCGCACTGACGAGGGCAGGGTGTCGACCGGCACGAACACCGCCCGGCTGACCGGCATCACCACGAGCTGGGCGATTCTGTCCCCGACGGCGATATCGTACGGCACCTGAGTGTCAGTATTCAGAAGAGCGACCCGAATCTCGCCTCGGTAGCCGGCATCCACCGTGCCGGGAGAATTCACGATGGTGATGCCGTGTTTGCTGGCGAGACCGCTTCGCGGCACCACGAACGCCACGAAGCCCGCAGGCAGTGCGATCGAGACGCCTGTGCCGACGGTCTGTCGCTGGCCGGGCTGCAGGGTGAGTGCTTCGGCAGAGCGCAGGTCTGCACCGGCATCACCGGGGTTGGCATAGCTGGGAATGTGCTCAGCTTTGATGAGAACTTCGACGCTTTCAGTCACGAGTCGAGGGTAGTGCAGATTGCCGGGCCGAATCTCTGATCGAATAGAGCTATGTCGACCTACCGTGAACGCCTGAGCCCGTCGGGCCGCATCTACCTGTACCTGGTACTGCTGATTCCCGCCAGCATCGGGGTCTTCGCACCCATCAACATGACCGCCGGCATCGTCTGCGCCATCGTCTTGTACGGCGGCAGCGTCGGGGTGCTGCTCGTACTCTCGCCGGTCGTCTCCGTCGGCGACGGGATGCTCGTGGCCGGCAAAGCCCGCATTCCACTCGAACTCGTGGGCGAGCCCGTCGCCTTCACGGGTTCGGAGGCAACACTCGCCAGAGGGCAGCGTCTCGACGCCCGGGCATGGCTGTGCATCCGGGGATGGATCTCACCGGTCGTGCGAGTGAGCATTCACGATGCGAGCGACCCGGTGCCGTACTGGCTGATTTCGACCCGAAACCCAAACGAGCTCGTAGCCGCCCTTGAAAAGGCCAACCACGAGCTCGCACAGTGATGCGGTTCAGAGCACTGACTCAGTTCGTCTGACTCAGTGCATCGTTTCTACGTTGTCGCTCACATCTCGCATTCGATGCAGACGGGCCCAAGCTTCGTCTGGTGATCGATCTGCGAACGGTGCTTCACCAGGAAGCAGGTCACACAGGTGAACTCGTCTGCCTGCGGCGGAAGAACCACCACGTCGAGGTCGAGGTCTGAGAGATCTGCACCGGGCAGCTCGAAGCCACCGGGGTTGTCGGCGTCGTCAACGTCTACGACGCCAGACATCTTGTCTGGAACACGCTCTTTGAGCGCTTCGATCGAGTCGGAATCGTCGTCGGTCTTGCGCGGAGCGTCGTAATCGGTTGCCATGCTTATCCACTTCTCATACGCCAGCTGAAACAAAATCGGCGGCGTTAGTTTGCATCATTCCAAGGGGAATAGCAAACCGCCGTGAGGAGGCTTGCATCCCACGCCCGTAGCAACTTACGGCACGCCCTGAACATTCCCGTCTGTACGGGGTTTGTCATGGCATCCTTGCAGGGAACTCCAGACCAAGACGGGGCCCATCATCATGCAAGATCTGACTGTCATAGGAATCGAGAACGGTTCCCTGCTCGTGGCTTCTGAAACAGGCGAGCGCTATCGCGTCGCCATCGACGAAGTACTGCAGTCGCGCCTGCGACAGAGCACCACCAGTGTCACCACGGGCGTGAAGGTGTCGCCGCGCGAGATCCAGTCGCAGATTCGTGCCGGCATGAGTGCTGAAGACGTCGCACGCGCCACAGGAGCCTCGCTCGAGTACGTCGAGCGCTTCGAGGGGCCCGTGGTCGCCGAGCGGTTGCACATCGTCTCGTCGGCGCTGAAGGTGGCCGTGAAGGTGGCCTCATCGACCGACCCGCTGAGCGAAGACCAGTCGTCGACCTTCGGTGATGTCATCGAAGAGCGCCTCGCGGGCCTCAGCGCAACAGACCTGCGCTGGGCCAGCTGGAAAGAAGAGTCTGGCTGGATCGTCAAGCTCACGTTCACCGCGAGCGAGATCGATCACGACGCGCGCTGGCAGTACGACCCCAAACGTCACTCGCTCTCACCCCTCAACGCCGGCGCGGTGACGCTGTCGCAGCACGGTGAGATCTCCGATGGGCTCATTCCGCGGCTGCGTGCCGTCGACCTGAACGCGCAGCTCGAGCGTGACAGCCGTCTCGCCCAGAGCAGTGGCCTGGGGCTCGACGAGCTCGACGCCATCGGTGCGCCCGGTGCCTCTGGTGCGGGTGCGTCCCGCTCGTCGGGTGATTCGGGTGCCTCGGGTGCTGCCGGGTCGGGCCTGTGGAACGATGGCGGGCCTGCCGTCGAACCGGTGCTCACAGAACCCACCCCCTTCAACCGCACGGCGCAGGAGTCGTCGCCCGCCGCCGCGGCCGCCGCCGTCAAACGGGCCGCCGTGCCCGTGGCCGCCCAGAACGAGACCGCTGACCTGCTCGAGGCACTGCGCCGCCGACGCGGTGAACGCGAATCTGCCTCGTTCCACCTCGGCACAGCCGACGACGATGACGAGTTCGACACGCTCGCAGGGCGCCCGGGTGATCCGTCGCTCGCGTCAGGTCACCCCGCGCATCCCTCACACGCTGCCCCTGGCGCTCCGCGAACGCACAACACGACTCCGGCCTCGCAGGCCGAGACGCGGCCGCTCGCGCATCTGCTGCGGCCCGCCACAACCCCGGCCCCGGCGTCGGCAGAGACGCCGCTCGATGGTTTCGACGACGTCGACGCATCCGGTACCGGTACCGGCAACGGCACTGGTACCGGCAACGGCAACGCTCGCGCCGACTCGGCCACCCCGTCTGACGCCCCCGCCCGCGGCGACCAGCGCCAAACCGGCCCGCAGTCGCGCACCAAACGCGCTCGTACGGCAATGCCCAGCTGGGACGAGATCGTCTTTGGCGCTCGCACCGACGACGACCTGAACTGACCCGGCGTAGCCCGACCCGACTAGCGCGCCGGGAAGACGCAATCGGCACCATCGGCGACAGGCTGAGGCTCACCCGCCTCACCAGCTGAGGTTCCGGCACCGGGTCAGGGGCGCTCGAAGGCCCCGAACCCGAGCAGCGGAACGTACAGCTCATCGTCGCTCCACGACCCGTGTTGTCCGATCATCGTGCGCTTCGCCGCCGGGGTCGTACGCGAGTCGTAGTACGCGATGTTCTTGCGCGCCGCCACAATGACGTCTCCGATCCGCGACCGGATGCCCGGCAGCACCGCTCCGAACCACCCCGCCTCGACGGCCTCATCGCCCGACAACACCCACGCGCGCTCCCCCTCGGCTTCGCGCCACGCCGCCAACAGTTCGGCGATCATCGCCTGCCGTTCGGCCTCTTTCGGGCCAGAACCCCCGGCCACGTGCAGCTGCAGGCACCGCGGGTCACCCGCCACGTGCGCGACTCCCCGCACCAGCGCCGGGTTCTCGTCGAACAGCACGTGCGACGTGGCCGGAATGTCGAGCATGCCGTGGTCGGCCGTCAGCAGCATGCCCTCGCCCTGACGCAGCTTCAGAGCGAACGCCTCGGTCTCAGCGTCGACCGTCTCGAGCGCAGCGGTGAACTTGTCTGACTGCCAGCCCGAGGCGTGGGCTGCCATGTCGAGCTCGGGAATGTAGACGTAGACGAGCGCCTTCGACGACGTTGCTGCGGCCGAGTCGAGCACGGCACGGGCCGCCGCGAAACGGTCGGCGATGCTCTTGCCGGCCACGTAGTGGGCACCACGCAGAACCGCGTGGGTGAACCCGCTCGACGTGTAGCGGGGGGCACCGATGGCCGAGCATCCGATACCGGCTGCACTGGCCTGCTCGAACAGCGTGGGCTGTGCCTGCCAGGTGTCGGGCTGCATTGCCGGGCCCCAGCCGGTGAGCTGGTTCTTCACGGCATCGGCTGAGGGCACGTAGGCGGTGTAGCCGACGAGGCCGTGGGTTCCGGGTGAGACGCCGGTGGTGAGCGAGGCGAGAGCGGCCGCGGTGGTGGTGGGAAACCCGCTCGCGATGCGGGCACGCTTGGTGAGGCGGGCGGCGAGATGGCGAGCGTGGCCGCTGTTCGCGCGAAGCGCCGCCGCCCCGAGGCCATCGACCAGCACGACCACGGCACGGTCGACGGGCCGCAGCTCCAGCCTGTTGGCCGCGCCTCCCAGCGCTGCAATGCAACTCGGCAACACGTCTGTGAGGTGCGGGGCGGTGGGATCGAGGGCCGGTATTGTGGGGGGCATTGTGCCCATTCTGGCATGACCCGCATACCGAGAAACAGCTGGAATGACACCGAGAACACCTGAGCCTGAGGCTGAGACGCCCGAGAACATCGAAGACATCGATGTGTCGAGCGAGATGCAGGGCTCGTTTCTCGAGTATGCCTATTCGGTGATCTATTCGCGGGCCCTGCCCGATGCCCGTGATGGTATGAAACCGGTGCAGCGGCGCATCCTGTTCCAGATGAGCGAGATGGGGCTCCGGCCCGACCGTGGGCACGTGAAGTCGGCCCGCGTCGTGGGCGAGGTGATGGGCAAGCTCCACCCGCACGGTGACGCGTCGATCTACGACGCCATGGTGCGCCTCGCGCAGAGCTGGACTCTCCGTTTGCCCCTCATCGACGGCCACGGCAACTTCGGCTCGCTCGACGACGGCCCGGCCGCGTCGCGCTACACCGAGGCCAGGCTCGCCCCCGCCGCCCTCGTGATGACCGACGGGCTCGACGAAGACGTCGTCGACTTCGTGCCCAACTACGACAACCAGTTGACCCAGCCCGACGTGCTGCCGGCGGCCTACCCGAACCTGCTCGTGAACGGCGCGAGCGGCATCGCAGTGGGCATGGCCACGAACATGGCGCCGCACAACCTCATCGAGGTCGTCGCGGGTGCGCGCTACCTCATCACCCACCCCGAGGCCACGGTCGACGACCTGATGACCTTCATTCCCGGCCCCGACCTGCCCGGCGGCGGCACGATCGTGGGGCTGGCGGGCATCCGCGACGCGTACCTCACCGGCCGCGGCAGCTTCAAGACCCGCGCCAAGGTGAGCGTCGAGACCCTCACCGCGCGAAAGGTGGGGCTCGTCGTCACCGAGCTGCCCTACCTGGTCGGCGCCGAGAAAGTCATCTCGAAGATCAAAGACGGCGTGAACTCGAAGAAGCTGCAGGGCATCTCCGACGTCACCGACCTCACCGACCGCACGAACGGGCTGCGCTTGGTCATCGGCATCAAGACCGGTTTCAGTCCGGATGCTGTACTCGAGCAGCTCTACCGCCAGACCCCGCTCGAAGACTCGTTCAACATCAACAACGTGGCGCTCGTCAACGGGGGGCCGCAGACCCTCGGGCTGAAAGAGCTGCTGCAGGTCTACGTCGACCACCGCATCGACGTGGTCACCCGGCGTACCCGGTACCGGCTCACGAAGCGGCGTGAGCGGTTGCACCTGCTGCTGGGGCTGCTCATTGCGATTCTCGACATCGACGAGGTCATCCAGGTCATTCGCAACAGCGACGACACCGATCAGGCCCGCGTTCGCCTCATCGATGTGTTCGATCTCGATGTGCTGCAGGCCGACTACATCCTCGAACTGCGCCTGCGCCGCCTCACGCGCTTCTCGCGCATCGAGCTCGAGACTGAACGTGACGCGCTGCTGAAAGAGATCGAGTACCTCGAGGCGCTTCTCGCGAGCAAGGCGCTCATCCGCCAGGCCGTGTCAGAAGAGCTCGACGAGGTCTCCGACCGGCTCGGCACACCCCGCCGCACGCTGCTCACCGAGGGTCGACCCGCCCCGGCGTCGACGGCTGCCGCCCGCCGGGAGCAGGTCTCGCTCGAGCTGGCCGACACGCCGTGCCGTGTGTTTCTCTCAACCACTGGCCGCACGATTCGTGTCGACCTCCCGCTGCCGAGCGACGATGCCGAGGCGACCGCCCAGACGGCCACCGGAGCCCCCTCCCGCCGCAGCAAACACGACGCCGTGCGCTCGACCGTGCTCACCAGCACCCGCACCGAGATCGGCGCTGTCACGTCGCTCGGGCGGCTCGTTCGCATGTCGGTGCTCGACCTGCCGGTCGCTCCGCTCAACTCGATCCAGCTCGCCGCAGGTGTTCGTATCGCCGACTACCTCGCCATCGATGCCAAGCGCGAACGCATCGTCGCGCTGGTGTCGCTGAGTTCGGAGGCGCCCATCGCGCTCGGCACACTGATGGGTACCGTGAAGCGCGTGACGCCAGGCGACTGGCCGAACAAGCCCGATTTCGAACTCATCACGCTGAAGCCCGGCGACGTGGTCGTCGGGGCAGAGCAGGCCGCCGAGACGGCCAACCTCGTCTTTGTGGCGTCGGATGCCCAGCTGCTGCACTACCCGGCCGCCTCCGTTCGCCCGCAGGGGCGTCTGGCCGGGGGCATGGCGGGCATGAGCCTCGCGCCGGGGGCCAGTGTCATCGCGTTCTCGGCGGTCGACCCTGCGGCGGGTGCGGCGGCTGCAGCTGGCGAGGCGACTGCGGCTGGTGCAGCTGGCGCGGGCACGACTGGTGGCGCGGGCGCGGCTGGTGCAGCAGGTGCAGCTGGTACGGGCGCGGCCGCTGGCACCGAAGCCGCTGCCGCTGCCGCCGGAATCGTCGTGGTCACGGTGGCCACAAACTCCTCGGCACTACCCGGCACCGACCTGGGCTCGGCCAAGGTGTCGGCGCTCAGCGAATTCCCCTCGAAGGGCCGGGCGACGGGCGGAGTTCGGGCGCACCGATTCATCCGCGGCGAAGACAGCCTGCAGCTCGCCTGGGTGGGGCCGGCTCCGGCTCTGGCCGTCGGCTCTGACGGCGCCGTGCGTACGCTGCCCGACTCGGGCGCGAAGCGCGACGCCTCAGGCACCGCGCTGGCCGCCGAAGTCGGTTCCGTCGGCTTCGCTCCGACGCTCGCCGGGTAGCTGCCGGGCACGAAAAAGCGGCACCGTGCATCCGGAATCAGATGCTCGGCGCCGCTTCGACGCGAACGCGCCGTGAAGCTGTCGGGGCCTCGAAGCAGTCACTGCTTCGAGGTGGGGTGGATCAGGAGCGGTGGTCTTCGAGGAGCCGGTCTGACTCGTCGTGCCAGTGCTTTGCAATGGGAGCAAGCTTGGCCTTGACCTCGCGGCCGTGGTGGGCGCAGAACAGCAGTTCGCCGCTCGCCATCTCGACACGGATGTAAGCCTGTGCGCCGCAGCTGTCGCAGCGGTCGGCACCAGTCAGTTGCCGATTCACTTCTCGATCGCCTACCACGCTGGTCTCTGTTGCGATTGATTGCATTCTTTGGCTCCTCACGAGTCGATACCTCAGACAATCTCTGTAACCAATACAAGCATGACAATGTTCCCTCCGCGTTACAAACCACTGTGTTTCACAGCGGGTTTCGCTGTGCGCGTACGCCCCGTTGACATTGGGGTGTCGGAGTCCGAGAGTGTCGGTGGTCAAAAGTAGTCTTGTGTGCGGCCCCCGACCCCCAGGAGTACTTCTATGGCATCGTCTGACTATTCCGCCAGGCACCTCTCGGTTCTCGAGGGGCTCGAGGCCGTGCGCAAGCGCCCCGGAATGTACATCGGCTCGACCGGCCCGCGCGGCCTCATGCACTGCCTCTGGGAGATCATCGACAACTCGGTCGACGAAGCGCTCGGCGGCCACGGCAACGAGATCTCCATTGTGTTGCACCCCGACAACAGCGTCGAGGTTCGTGACCGCGCCCGGGGCATTCCGGTCGACATCGAGCCGCGCACAGGCCTCAGCGGTGTCGAAGTGGTCTTCACGAAGCTGCACGCCGGTGGCAAGTTCGGTTCGGGCTCCTACGCGGCCTCGGGCGGTCTGCACGGCGTGGGCGCTTCGGTGGTCAACGCACTCAGCGAGCGCCTCGACGTCGAGGTAGACCGCGACGGCAAGACGTGGGCCATGTCGTTCCACCGCGGCGAGCCCGGCAACTTCGCCGATGCCGACCCGAAGAACCCCTCCCCCTCGGCCGCTTTCACCCCCTTCGAGAAGAAGAGCGAACTGCGGGTGGTGGGCAAGGTCGCCCGCGGGGTCACGGGCACGCGCATCCGGTACTGGGCAGACCCGCAGATCTTCACCGAGCAGACCCAGTTTCAGACCAGCGAGCTCATCGACCGTGCCCGGCAGACCGCTTTTCTCGTGTCAGGGCTCGCGCTCGACATCACCGACAACCGCGGCGAAGAGCCGCTGCACGAGGCATTCAGTTACGAGGGCGGGCTGGCTGAGTTCGTCGATTTTCTGGCACCGGATGCCCCACTCACCGACACCTGGCGCCTCGAAGGCTCTGGCACCTTCACCGAGACCGTTCCCGTGCTGAGCGATGCGGGCGCCATGGTGCCCACCGAACTCACCCGCGACTGCTCGGTCGACATCGCCCTTCGCTGGGGAACCGGCTACGAGACCGAGCTGAAGACCTTCGTCAACATCATCTCTACGCCGAAGGGCGGCACCCACCTCGCGGGCTTCGAGGCCGGGCTGCTGAAGTTCTTGCGCAAGACGGTCGAAGACAACGCTCGGCGTCTCAAGGTCGGTAACGACAAGCTCGACAAAGAAGACGTGCTCGCCGGCCTCACTGCCGTGCTCACCGTGCGCCTGCCCGAGCCGCAGTTCGAAGGCCAGACCAAAGAGATTCTCGGCACCCCGGCCGTTCGCAACATCGTCACGGCCGTCGTGACCAAGACCCTCACCGAACGCTTCTCGTCGACCAAGCGCGACGACAAGACCCAGACCGCCCTGGTGCTCGACAAGGTCGTCGCCGAGATGAAGTCACGGCTGTCTGCCCGCGCCCACAAAGAGACGCAGCGCCGCAAGAACGCGCTCGAGAGTTCATCGCTGCCCGCGAAGCTCGTCGACTGCCGTTCGAGCGACGTTGTGAGTTCAGAGCTGTTCATCGTCGAGGGCGACTCGGCGCTCGGCACCGCCAAGTTGGCGCGCAACAGTGAGTTTCAGGCGCTGCTGCCCATTCGGGGCAAGATTCTGAACGTTCAGAAGGCCTCGGTGTCCGACATGCTGTCGAACAGCGAGTGCGCGTCGATCATCCAAGTGCTCGGGGCGGGGTCGGGCCGGTCATTCGACCTCACCAGTGCGCGGTACGGCAAGATCATTCTGATGAGCGACGCCGACGTCGACGGTGCGCACATCCGCACCCTGCTGCTGACGCTGTTCTTCCGCTACATGCGGCCGATGATCGACGCGGGCCGGGTCTTCGCCGCCGTGCCGCCCCTTCACCGCGTGGTGGTCATGAACCCGGGCACGAAGCCCAACGAGACCATCTACACGTACTCCGAGAACGAGTTGAACGGTGTGCTGGCCGGCCTCAAGCGCACCAACAAGCGCTATCAAGACCCCATCCAGCGTTACAAGGGTCTCGGCGAGATGGATGCCGACCAGCTCGCGCTCACCACCATGGACAAACGGCACCGCGCCCTCCGCCGTGTTCGCGTCACCGATGCCGTGGCCGCCGAACGCACCTTCGAGCTGCTCATGGGCGACGACGTGGCCCCCCGTAAAGAGTTCATCATCGCGGGCTCGGCCGACCTCTCCCGCGATCGCATCGACACCTGATCAGGCATCGACACGTGATCAGGCTTTGGCCCCTGATCACGCTCTGGCCCATAATCAGGCTTTAGCCCCTCGATCCGAAACCGACGGGAGAGCGGGCGGCCACGCGCGGGCAGCTACTCGCTGAGGGGCGCGGCGGCGATAGTGGCGCGAGCCTCGGCAGCGCGGCGGTCGATCTCGACGAGGTCGGGGGTGGCCGGCGGCAGGGCTGTGGATGCCCGACGAGCGAGCGCCGTCTCAAGCAGCCAGTCAGCGAGGGCAGGGTTGTTCGCGAGCACCGGCCCGTGCAGGTGGGTGCCGATGAGGTTGTCGACCCAGAAACCTTCTACCCGTGCATCCGGAGCCACCAGCGTGGCACCCAACGACGAACCGTCGGAGGCCGCCGCAGCGGCCGCACTCGCGCCCGCGCCTGGGCCTGACGCCGCGAGATTGCCGCGACCGTAGACCACGTGCCCGATGGGAGCAGCGTCACCGATGTCGATGTACGAACCTCGGTTCTCGAAACCCACGAGGGTTCCGAGGCGGGATTCGACGACGAAATCGCCCACGACACGCTCGCCCGCTATGACGGTGCGAACCGGAAAGACGCCCGCTCCGGCCAGAACCGTTCCATCAGCAAGCGTCACGGTCTCGCCGAGCAGCTGAAAGCCGGCGCCCACCGCGAGGAAAGGAATGCCCTGCTGTGCCAGCAGCCGGAGCCCCGGAGCAACGTCGGCGACACCCGGATGTGCCTGCACCTCTGCCGAGACAGGCCCACTGCCGATGAACACGAGGTCGACCTGCAGTGGCACGGCCACGCCGGGCTCGAGACGGGTGATCTCGACGGCGATGCCACGCGATGAAGCCCGGCGACGCAAGATGTCGACGTTGCCGCTCTCGCCGTTCATGCCCAGGGTACGCGGGAACAGGTGCAGGATGCGCAGTGTCAGATCGCTCATCACTGGCCCCCGCCTTCGAGCTCTTTGAAACCCAGAATCTTGCGAATCGACATCATCTGCTCATAATTCAGAATCATGGTCTTTCGACCCATGGTCGGGCGAGGAAGCGCGAGGAACAGCTTCAACGCCTCGCGCACGTCGAGATCGACGGTGCCGACCGGAATGTCGGCGTACCCGAATCGCGTGGCGAACTGCCAAGCCTTCGAGCCCGTAATGACGTCGATGTGGTCAAGATTCGACAGGTCGATGTCGTAGATCCACGACGGATCGGGCGTGCCCTCATCAACCGCCATGAAGACCTGCTCGGGAGCCGACTGCAGCGAATCGAGGTTCAACTGCAGGCTCGCCGGATTCTTCATCATGATGATCTCGATCGACTCGTCGCCCACCTGCAGCAACTCGCCGCGGCCGTAGACGGTCGACAGGCCACCGAGAGCAGCGGTGACGAGCCCCGGGCGAAACGTGTCACCGAGAATAGCTTTGGCCGTGGCCGTGGCGCCCGCGGCATCCAGAGCGTAGTGCAGCCCCCGTGCAGGCAGTCGAACGGCCACATCGCGCCCGTCGATCGCAAGTACAGCCTGCAGGTCGCCCACATCGGTGACAGTGACCTCGGCCTCCCGCGCACCGGCGTCGATGTGCCCCTCGTCGAATCGTTCGGCAGAGGCCACACCGTGGGCCGCGCCAGAAATGAGCTCGGGCGAAGCGCCGAAGAAGGTGACCTCGCGCGTGCCGGGCAGCCGCTTGTCGAGGTCAACCAGGTGGTTGTCATCGCGGTTCAGAATCAGCGCGCGGGTCGACGAACCGGCGACCTGTTCGAGCATGCGAACAACGCGGTCGGGCTCGTGATAGCGGTTGAGCTGATCGATCTGAATGTTCAGCAGCAGCACCGTCGTGGGCTTCAGCATCTTCGTGATCTTGGGCCCATAGCCCTCGTCGACCTCGAGGATGGCTATGTCGGCGTCGAGCACGCCCGTCACCGACACGCTGGCCAGCACCGCCGACGCAATGCCCTGGGGCAGGTTGCCGCCCGAGGGATTGGTGAACACCTTCAGACCGTGCTCGCGGAGAATCGCCGCCAGCATGTTCGTGGTGGTGGATTTGCCGTTGGAGCCAGAGACGGCCACCACGCCCAGTGGAATGCGCGAAATGGTGTCTTCGAGAAAGGTGGGCGCTATTTTGAGCGCAATCGTGCCGGGTATCGCTGACCCGCCGCCGCGCAGACGCGCGGCGACGCGAACAGCGCGACCGACAAGAATGGCCGTCGCGGTACGGAATCCCACGTTACTCGAGGTAGTCCCGAAGAGACTGCGACCGCGAGGGGTGACGCAGTTTGGCCATGGTCTTCGATTCGATCTGGCGAATACGCTCGCGGGTGACCCCGAAGGTGTCGCCGATCTGGTCGAGGGTCTTGGGCATGCCGTCGCCCAAGCCGAAGCGCATGCGAATGACGCCGGCTTCGCGCTCGGAGAGCGAGTCGAGAAGCGACTCGAGCTGCTTCTGCAACATCGTGAAGCCCACCGCATCGGCCGGAACGACTGCTTCGGTGTCTTCGATGAGGTCACCGAACTCGCTGTCGCCGTCTTCACCCAGAGGAGTGTGCAGCGAGATGGGCTCGCGGCCGTACTTCTGCACCTCGACGACCTTTTCAGGGGTCATGTCGAGTTCGCGTGAAAGCTCTTCAGGCGTGGGCTCGCGACCGAGGTCTTGCAGCATCTGGCGCTGAACGCGGGCCAGCTTGTTGATGACCTCGACCATGTGCACCGGAATACGGATGGTACGAGCCTGGTCGGCCATGGCACGCGTGATGGCCTGACGGATCCACCACGTGGCGTAGGTCGAGAACTTGAAGCCCTTGGTGTAGTCGAACTTCTCGACGGCACGGATGAGCCCGAGGTTTCCCTCTTGGATCAGGTCGAGGAACTGCATTCCGCGGCCGGTGTAACGCTTTGCAAGCGATACCACGAGGCGAAGGTTCGCGCCCAGCAGATGACTCTTCGCTCGCTGGCCGTCTTTGGCAACCCAGAGAAGCTCACGCTTCAGCTGCGGGGTCATGCCTTCGGAGTTCGCCAGCTTGTCTTCGGCGAACAGGCCCGCCTCGATGCGCATGGCGAGCTCGACCTCTTCGGCCGCGTTCAGCAACGCGACCTTGCCGATCTGCTTCAAATAGTCTTTGACCGGGTCGGCCGTGGCGCCGGTGATGGCGCTCGAGTAGACGGGCACATCGTCGTCGTCGTCGACCAGCGAGAGCACTAGCGCGCCCGTGGGCAGGTTCTCGGCCGATGCCGGTTTGACCTTGTCGTCGTCAGTGTCGCTGTCGTCGTCGGCAGCGCCGTCGGCGGAGGCCTCAGGAACGGCGACGACCACGAGGGTTTCGGTCTCGTCGTCGTCGGTCTCTTCGATGTCGACGGCGTCTTCGTCGTCTGCGTCGATGTCGTCGTTCGCCTTGCTGGCGGTTGCCTTGCCCTTGGATGTCGCCTTGGGGCCGGTCTTGGCGGCCGTGGCCGCCTTCTTTGCGGGCGCAGCTTTGGCAGCAGGCGCCTTAGTGGCGGCCGCCTTAGTGGCGGCTGGCTTCGTTGCAGCCGACTTCGTTGCAGCTGGCGTTGTTGCAGCCGACTTCGTTGCAGCCGGCTTTGTCGCAGCCGATTTTGTGGCTGGGGTCTTTGCAGCGGCAGCTGTGGCTGCGACTGGCTTGGTTGCGGCGGGAGCCTTCGTGGTGGCCATACGATCACCTTTCACACCGGTCAAGATGACGGTTCGAAGCGGTGTGCGCCCCGCGCCAATGTCAACCAGAGTTGTTTTTTGACATTACTAAGACCCATGTCAAGTGCTGGGTGTGTGCGTGGCCGGTTTGCCGACCACCCCAATACAAGAACGGGTCTCTACCTACAATTATTGCACGGTTTGCCTGTGGCGGCCGACCGTACTGAGAGTGGTCTCAACCGCGCCTTCGCGTGATCGCACCAGAGAGTGCAACCCACAGGGGGCCCACCGATATTCCCTCGTCTTCTTCAAGTTGGCGCCTGGCTCGCTTGCGGGCACGGAGGAGGAACAGCACACCGGTGCCGATCACGATGTACTGAATGGCAAATGCAATGCGAAAAGCACCGACGTCATAGAGGTTGGCACTCCAGCCGAGGTTGTGCTGAGCATCCAGTAGCACACCGATGACGAACATCGTGACGAAACTGGCCGTGAATCCGCCCACATTCACGACGCCGTTCGCCGAACCCAGGGTGCGCGGCGGGTTGAAAGTTCGAGCGAAGTCGAAGCCGATCATCGAGCCGGGGCCGCCGATTCCGAGGGCGACCAGCAGGATGACGATCAACCAGAGGGGTGGGGAGCCCGGCCAGAGCAGTACTGCACTCCACGCCACTGCCATCATGACCACGATGCCCAGCACGAGGTTCGACCGGCGCGTGGGGAACCTCGCCGTGAGCAACCCCAGTACCGGGCCGGAGACAAGGCCCACCAGAACGATGACGACAAGCAGCGCGGAGGCGAGGCTGGGGTCGTACCCGAGAGCCGACACCATGAACGGAAACCCCCAGAACAGGCTGAACACGGTTCCCGACGATTGGGTGACGAAGTGCGACCAGAAACCCAGCTGCGTGCCGGGCCGTCGAAGAGTGGGGCCAAGCCGGGCGAACACCTCGGCAAAACTCGGCCGCGGCTCAGACGCCGTGCTCGCCGGTCGGTCGCGCAGCACGAGAAGGCCGAGAACGCACGCCAGCAGGGCCACCGATGCGGCCGAGGTGAAGGCAGCCGACCATCCGGCCTGGTGCAGAATGATGGCGAACGGTACGGCAGACAGAATCTGGCCCAGGGCACCGAGGTTGCCCATCCATTGCGACAGCTGTGGCACGATCCGGCCGCTGAACCACGAATTCACGAGCCGGATGACCGAGATGAAGATTGCCGAATCGCCGGCACCCACCAGCACTCGCCCCACGATGGCCGCGCCGATATCGGGCGAGAAGGCAAGTGTGAGCTGCCCGGCCACCATCACTGCTGTGCCCGCGACGATGAGCCATTTCGGGCCCACCCTGTCGATGAGTACGCCGTTCGGAATCTGCAGGGCCGCGTAGATGATGAGCTGAACCACGGCAAGGCTCGACAGAATCGCCGCAGAGGTGTGAAAACGGTCGGCTGCCGACACCCCCGCGACACCCAGCGAGGTGCGTTGCAGAACCGCTGAGATGTAGGCGATCGCCGCGACCGCGAATATCACCCACGATCGCTTCGAATTCACTCGACCAAGTCTAGGGCGAGCACCCGACCGGGTGACGGCCGCATGTCATTCGCTCGGGTGCACACCGCAGCGACCGGCCCGCAGGCGGCTTACAGGCCGCCGAACCCCGGGCCCGAATTGTCGCCGCGGCGCTTGATGGCCAAGAAGTTCTCGAGTTCGGCCGCAATCTCATCGGCAGACGGCAGCTCGCCGTCTTCGTCGGTGAGGGGCGAACGCACGCCGGCGTTCTGCATATAGCTGTCGTGGCGCTCTTCGAGCGTGCCGACCAGTTTCTCGAGTTCGGCGTTCGCGGCGACCTGCTGGTCGATCTTCACCAGGAACTCACGCCCCTCTTCACGCAACCGGTCGGTGGGAAAGATGAGCCCGGTGGCCGCGCTGATGCTTTCGAGCGACGCGACGGCGGCCGACGGGTACTCGGTGTCGGCGAGGTAGTGCGGAATCAGCAGTACGAAGCCGGTGACCGGATGCCCGAGCTGTTGCAACCGGTACTCAACGAGGTGCAGCGCATTCGAGGGCACCTGGGTGTGTGGCCGCCACACCGACATGGCGTCGGTGAGCTCTACCCGGTTGCCGCTCACGGTCACACCGATGGAACGGGTGTGGGGCACCGGCATGGGGATGGCGTGCACCCATGTCGTGGTCTTGACCTGGAAGCGGTCGATCAACTGAAGCACGGCAGCGGTGAACTGTTCCCAGCGAAAGTCGGGTTCGAACCCGTGCAGCAGCAGGAACTGCTGCCCCAGTTCATCGCTCACAAGGTAGAGCCTCAGCGTCTGCGGCTGGTAGTCGGTGAGGTGGTCTTGATCGAAGTAGATGATGGGGCGGCGGGCCCGGTAGTCGAGCAGGGCATCGGTGTCGAATTCGGCGACCACGCGATTGTTCAGCGTGTCGAGAAGGTAGTCGCCGAGCTGGCTGACGGCGCCCCCGGCGTCGGTGAAGCCAGTGAGCGCAGCGACGAGCGGCAGGCCCTCGGGGATCAGGTCGACCTCGTCTGCCAATTCGTAAACTTCAGTCGGATCCTTCATGCGTTCCACTCTACTTCGACCTCCGGGTTGAACCCCTGTTGGCACAACTGCCCAGAGCGAACGCAATACTTAACACCATGACCTTCCCCGATATTTCCGTCACCGCCCAGACTCCCGCCGAAACGACGGCCGACGTGCTCGTTCTCGCCGTGGCCAGGGTGGGCGACCAGCCCACACTGATCCGCCCCGCTGCGCTCGACGAAGCGGCCGCCGACACGCTCGAGGCGATGTTCGACGGTCTCGGCTTCGGCGGGAAGAAAGACGAAGTTCAGCGGGTGCCCGGCGTCACGGGTGTTTCTGCCTCTGTGATCGCTCTTGTGGGCCTCGGCTCTGGTGCCGTCACGCCTGACGTGCTTCGTTACGCCGCAGGGGCTGCCACGCGCAAAGTGCGGGGCGCGGGTTCGCTGGCCTTCGCGTTTCCCGTCGCGAGTGCGGCCGACGTCACGGCTGTGCTCGAGGGCGCGGCAATGGGTGCCTACGACTACCTCACGTATCGGGCGACGTCACTGGATGCCCGCCCTCTGCCCGCCGCGAGCATCCAGTTGCTCCTCGACCAG
The DNA here is from genome assembly GCF_035018625.1 of Subtercola sp. RTI3. Lineage (NCBI taxonomy): Bacteria > Bacillati > Actinomycetota > Actinomycetes > Micrococcales > Microbacteriaceae > Subtercola > Subtercola sp. RTI3. Next base: position 23,511 of record NZ_JASJXO010000010.1, read on the forward strand.
GCCTCCCCCGATGCCTCGTCGCCAGACACAGCGAGCGTGGAGCGTGCCGTGACGGTCGCCCGTGAGACGGCGCGAGCCGTCTCGCTCGTGCGCGACCTCGTGAACGAGTCGCCGCTCGACCTGTACCCGCAGTCGCTGGTGGAGCGGGCCGAGGCCGCCGCAGAGGGCCTTCCGGTGACGCTGACGGTCTGGGACGAGCAGCGGCTCGCGGCTGACGGTTTCGGCGGCATTCTCGGGGTGGGGCAGGGCTCGACGCGGCCCCCGCGACTCGTCAAGGTGGCCTATGAGCCCCGAGGGGCATCCCGGCACCTCGCGCTTGTCGGCAAGGGCATCACGTTCGATTCGGGCGGACTCTCACTGAAGCCGCCGGCTTCGATGATCGGTATGAAGAACGACATGACGGGGTCGGCCACGGTTCTGGCCGTCGTACTCGCCGCAGCCGCGCTCGAACTGCCGGTGCGCGTCACGGCGTGGCTCTGCATTGCGGAGAACATGCCGTCAGGGTCGGCGATCCGCCCCGGTGACGTGCTCACGATGCACGGCGGGCGCACGGTTGAGGTGCTGAACACCGATGCCGAGGGCCGACTGGTTCTCGCCGACGGTCTCGTGGCCGCGAGCGACGAACAGCCCGACGCGATCATCGACGTCGCCACGCTGACGGGTGCCGCTGTGACAGCGCTCGGAAACCGCTACGTGGGCACAATGGGCGACGATGACCTCGTTTCCCTCGTGGTGGATGCTGCCAGCTCGGTGGGCGAAACCCTCTGGCCCATGCCGCTGCCGGCAGAGCTGCGGCCGCTGCTGAACTCCGACATCGCCGATCTGCAGAACATCAAACCGGGCAATACGGCCGGCGGCATGCTGATCGCGGCGACCTTCCTGCAGGAATTCATCGGGCAGAAGGCCGACGGCTCCGGACCGATCGCGTGGGCGCACCTCGACATCGCCGGTGCTGCCGTGAATGGCGCCGATGGCTACGGCTACACGCTCAAGGGCCCGACGGGAGTCACGGTTCGTACGCTTCTCGAAGTGGCGGAGCGGCTGGGCCACGAGTCTGCGTAGTAGGCTCTAACGGGCGAAAAAATAACTCGCCATCAAGACACCTGCTGATCGGGCGGGGTCTCACAGATGTTGATGCACAAAGGAGTCTCTTAGTGTCAGACCAGAATTTTGACATCGTCGTTCTCGGCGGGGGCAGCGGCGGTTACGCGGCAGCTCTCCGGGCCAGCCAATTGGGTTTCACCGTGGCACTGGTCGAGAAAGACAAGCTCGGCGGAACGTGCCTGCACCGCGGGTGCATACCCACGAAGGCGCTGCTGCACTCGGCTGAAGTGGCCGATGTCTCACGCGAGTCGAGCAAGTACGGCGTCAAGACCACGTTCGACGGCATCGACATTCAGGCCGTGACCGCCTACCGCGAGGGAATCGTCACCAGCAAGTTCAAGGGCCTCGAGGGCCTCATCAAGGCCCGCGGCATCACCGTTGTGCGGGGTGAGGGCAAGCTCGTCGGCCCGAAGACTGTTCAGGTGGGCGACGATCGCATCACCGGCAAGAACGTCATTCTCGCCACCGGTTCGTACTCGCGTTCGCTGCCGGGCCTCGAGATCGGCGGCCGGGTCATCACGTCTGAGGCGGCTCTGGCTCTTGACTACATTCCCAAGAAGGTTGCCATCCTCGGCGGCGGCGTCATCGGCGTCGAGTTCGCGAGTGTGTGGAGGTCGTTCGGCGCCGACGTGTCGATCATCGAAGCGCTGCCCCACCTCGTTCCGAACGAGGAAGAGTCGATCTCGAAGCAGTTCGAGCGTGCCTACCGCAAGCGCGGCATCGAGTTCTCGCTCGGTATTCGCTTCAAGAGCGTGACACAAGACGACCAGGGTGTTGTCGTCACGCTCGAGAACGGCACTGTCATCGAAGCAGAGCTTCTGCTCGTCGCCGTGGGCCGCGGCCCCGCGACTGCCGGTCTCGGCTACGAAGAGGCTGGCCTCACCATCGACCGCGGGTTCGTCATCACCAACGAGCGCCTCGAGACCAATCTCCCGGGCGTGTACGCCGTGGGCGACATCGTTCCCGGCCTGCAGCTTGCCCACCGCGGCTTCCAGCAGGGCATCTTCGTGGCTGAGGAGATCGCCGGCCTCAACCCGCAGGTCGTCGAAGACGTCAACATTCCCAAGGTCACGTACTCCGACCCCGAGGTTGCCTCCGTCGGCTACACCGAGGCGAAGGCGGTCGAGAAGTTCGGCGCAGACAAGGTGTCGTCGTACGACTACAACCTCGCGGGCAATGGCAAAAGCCACATCATCGGCACCTCGGGTTCGGTGAAGGTCGTTCGGGTGAACGACGGGCCCGTCGTCGGTATCCACATGATCGGCGCTCGCGTCGGTGAGCTCATCGGCGAAGGCCAGCTCATCGTCAACTGGGAGGCCTACCCCGAAGACGTCGCATCGCTGATCCACGCGCACCCCACCCAGAACGAGGCACTGGGCGAGGCCCACCTCGCGCTGGCTGGCAAGCCGCTGCACGCGCTCTAGCCTAAAATCAATATCAACAACTGAACTGTTTCTGAAGAGGAGACACACTGATGAGCGAATCCGTCAACCTTCCAGCACTCGGCGAGAGTGTAACCGAGGGAACGGTGACCCGCTGGCTCAAGAACGTCGGGGACCGCGTCGAGGTCGACGAGCCCCTTCTCGAAGTGTCAACGGACAAGGTCGACACCGAAATCCCGTCTCCCATTTCGGGAATCATCGAGCAGATTCTCGTTCAAGAAGACGAGACCGTCGAGGTGGGCACTCCGCTCGTCACAATCGGCGACGGTTCGGGGGCTGCTGCTCCTGAAGCGGCTGCGCCGGCTGCTGAGGCCGCGCCGGCCGAAGTTGTGCCTGATGCGCCCGTTCAGGTCACGTCTGACGCCCCGGCTCCCGATGCACCGGCTGACGCTGCCGAGGTGCCGTCGACCGACGCTCCCACTGAGGCCGCTGCGCCTGCCCCCGCCGCCCCTGAGCCGGCTCCCGCGGCTGCTGTGCCGGCCCCGGCTGCTGCCGTGCCCGCTGCTGCCGCCCCCGCGCCAGCTGTCGCCGCTCCGGCTGCAGCACCGGCGGCTCCTGCTGCTGCTCCTGCTGTCGCGGCACCCGCTGCTTCGAACAGCAACGCCGGGTACGTCACTCCGCTGGTACGGAAGCTCGCACACGACAACGGCATCGACCTGACCACCGTGAGCGGTTCGGGCGTCGGCGGTCGCATTCGCAAAGAAGACGTTCTGGCGGCTGTCGAGGTCAAGGCATCTGCTTCGACCAGCTCGGCCTCGGCGGTTTCTGCAGCTCCTGCACCGCTGGCTGTCTCGCCCCTTCGTGGCACCACGGTCAAAATGTCGCGCCTCCGCAAGGTCGTCGCCGAGCGCGCCGTCATCTCGATGCAGACGAGCGCCCAGCTCACCTCTGTGGTCGAGGTCGACGTCACGAAGGTCGCGGCCTTCCGCGGAAAGGTGAAAGACACCTTCCTTGAGAAGACCGGTACCAAGCTGTCGTTCCTGCCGTTCTTCGCCATGGCAGCTGCCGAGGCGCTGAAGGCGTTCCCGATCATCAACGCCACCATCGACGGCGACTCGATCGTGTACCCCGAGCACGAGAACATCAGCATCGCGGTCGACACCGAGCGCGGCCTGCTCACTCCGGTCGTACGCAACGCCGGCGAGCTCGACCTGGCGGGCCTTGCCAAGGAAATCGCCGACCTCGCCGAGCGCACCCGCGACAACAAGCTGAAGCCCGACGAGCTCGGTGGCGGTACGTTCACGCTGACCAATACCGGTTCGCGCGGCGCGCTGTTCGACACGCCCATCGTCTTCCTGCCGCAGGTCGCCATTCTGGGCACTGGCATCGTGACCAAGAAGCCCGTCGTCGTGACGGTCGACGGGTCTGACGCCATCGCCATTCGTTCGACCGTCTACCTCGCGCTGAGCTACGACCACCGCATCGTCGACGGTGCAGACGCTGCGCGGTTCCTCGTGGCAATCAAGAACCGCCTCGAGGGTGGCGACTTCGCCGGCAACCTCGGGTACTGATTCACCGGGTTCTCTCATGAGCCCGCTTCGTGGGCGATGAAGATCTCCCGCAGACGCCAACCGGCCTCGCCCTTCAGCAGAAGGAGCGGGGCCGGTTTTCTGTCGGCCCACACCGTGACCAGGGCTGCGTCGCCGACCCGCTGCGCCGCTGCCCCGTCGCCGAGGTCGGGCAGTACTGTCGGCGACAGCGTCACGAAGGGTGTGCCCGAGCGCACAAGATCGAAAAATGCGCGCTGGTCGACGGCCAGTGCGGCAGAGCCGGGTTCGTCGACGTCATCGAAGCAGGCTGCTGACGAGCCGTCGTAACAGTGGCTGCGACGCGCGAGCAGCACACCGAGGGCTACCAACGGATCGTCTTCCCCGACGGCCGCCGCGCTCGCGCTGTCGCTGAAGCTCCCGCTGTCGGGATCGCTAGGAACCGTGGCTGACATCGTAGACGGCGCAGTTTCGCCCGGCCCAGTCGTCGCACCCGGCCCAGTCGTCGGTGCCGATGAAGGCATCGTGGTCGTTGACGGTTGCGTTGGCGGGTGTGCCGACGGTTGTGCTGATGGTTGCGCTGACGGGTGCGTGGACGGGTGTGCCGTGGCGCCCGGCGGCACGCTGAGGAGGGCCCCGGTGACGGCACCGGCCGCCACGATCGCACCGACGACGACGGTCTTGAGGTGGCGCCGATGGGTGAGCACGGTACGAATGGTCGCTCCGCGCTCGTTCACGAACGAGGGAAGGCGCGACAGTAGCCGGAGAGCGCGTACCTCGGCCCGGTTGAAGCGGCGCTCGCGTTCGACGATCACAGCAACATCGGTCTCGATGCGGGCGAGTTCTCGGCCATCTCCCCTGCCCCAGGCCGATTGCGGCTCAACGCTCATCGGCTCGACCGCCGACGTCGGCGCGAGTGCGGGTGCAGGCGCGGGTGCGGATGCAGACTCGGGTGCGGATGCAGACTCGGGTGCGGGTGCAGACTCGCGTGCGGATGCAGAGCGCATCTCTACGCGGCCAGATCTGGCGGGCTGGGCACCCGCGAGAGCGACTATGGAAGTCGGCGCCGTGGCGAATTCGGGCCCGGCGAGCGGCTCGGGTTCGGCCAGGGCGAAGAGATGGTCTTCGCAGCAACGCACCCACCGTGCACGGTCGTGCAACACCAGCTGCGGGTCGAACAGCTCGCACGCCAGAACCGCAGCCAGATCGTGTTGGAGTAGCGACGCAATCGGCATAGTGGACGCGAGGGGCGCAGTGGACGCGATGGGCGCAGCGGACGCAGTAGGCGCGATGGGTGCAGTGGGCGCAGCGGGATCAGTGCAATCAGTGGGCGCAATGGCGGCGAAGACCTCACCGATGAGCGCGGCGAAGTCGGCCAGGTCTCGAAACACCGCTGCCCCGTGCAGCTCGCCTGCCGGCGCAACGGGCGGTGGGCCAAGGCGTGCGCAACCGTCGGCGTCGAGGGTTACCGCCGTCGACGAGACACCCCCGTGAGAAAGACGGTCGGTGTGAAACTCGTCGAGTGCGTAGAGGAGCGGCACGAGGAGGGTGAGGGCCTCGCCCGGGGAAATGCTGCGCCGGCAGAGCAGCTGGGCGAGTGAGACGGGAGACGGAAGGGGCTCGGGAACGGTGCGGCGGCCGAGACGGCGAAGAACAGAGGTCATGAAGCGAGGGTGGCCCGCAGGGGTGCCGCCGGGCATCCGGGGCCCCAGATCTGTGCAGTGTTCGCCCACAGCCGACGAAGTGAGCGAGGAGATACCGGCGGACGACCGCCGGAGTCGGCGCAACTCGGTACCATGGAGTCATGGCACGCAACAAAGAAAAAGCACCGAAGAAGCCGAAAGAAGACGGCCGCATCAAACAGATGTGGCAGGTCTTTCAGATGACCCGTCGGTACGACAAGAACATCGTGCCCTTTTTGTTGCTGAGCCTGCTCGGTCCGGTGGCCGTCGGCCTCATCTTGGCGCTCATCTTCGGCGAGGGCAACGGCTTCGTCATTGCGATGTGGATCGTCGCCGGTCTGCTCGCCGGCTTCCTGGTGGCGCTCATCGTTCTCGGTCGCCGTGCCGAAGCGGCCGCGTACGGCCAGATCGAAGGCCAGCCCGGCGCGGTCGGTGCGGTGCTCCGCAGTTCACTGAAGCGCAGCTGGCGCGGCAGCGAGATGCCCGTGGCGGTCAACGGCAAGTCGCAAGACGCGGTCTACCGCGCGGTGGGCCGGGGCGGCGTGGTGCTGATCGGTGAGGGCCCGAAGTCACGAACCACTCGCATGCTTGAAGACGAGCGTCGCAAAGTTCTGCGTGTTCTGCCGAACGTTCCGGTGACCTTTCTCTACGTCGGCCCCGACCCCGATTCGCTCTCGCTCGCCAAGGTGCCGGCGAAGCTGAATCGTTTGAAGCCCAGCCTGACGAAGCCGGAGGTTCTGGCCGTGAGCAACCGCCTCACCTCCCTCGGCGCAGGAAACCTGCCGATTCCGAAGGGTGTCGACCCGATGAAAGCGCGCCCGCAGCGCGGTCGCTGAGCGGGCTTTCGCACACACCACCACCCCCGAAAGCGGGGTGCGTCAGTCGTTTTGCGCACGAGACCGTCACGAGCCCGAAACATTCCCGCCACAGCGTGTTCGTAGATTTGCCCCAGAGGTTACGCAAACAGTTGCGAGCCAGTATGCCGGGTCAAAGGGGCACTAATGAGTGGAAATACCGTACGCCTGAACGCGATCAAAGATGTCGAGGCGTACGTGCCTCCGTCGGCCAGCTTCACCGACTCTGAAGCGCCCGGCGAGATCTTCGGAGAGAACGTCTTCAGCCAGGTCGTCATGCAGAAGCGTCTGCCGAAGTCGGTGTACAAATCGGTGATGGCCACGATCGAACACGGTGCGATGCTCGACCCCCTCGTCGCCGACGCGATCGCCAGCGCAATGAAAGACTGGGCCCTCGAGAAGGGTGCCACCCACTACGCCCACGTGTTCTATCCACTGACCGGCCTCACGGCCGAGAAGCACGACAGCTTCTTCGAGCCGATGGGTGACGGCACGGCCCTGGCCGAGTTCGCCGGCAAAACACTGACGCAGGGCGAGCCCGACGCATCGAGTTTTCCGAACGGTGGCCTCCGCAACACGTTCGAGGCCCGCGGCTACACCGGCTGGGATGTCACGAGCCCCGCCTATGTGCTCGAGAACCCGAACGGCAACACCCTGTGCATCCCGACCGTCTTCGTGTCGATGACCGGTGAAGCACTCGACCACAAGACACCCCTGCTGCGCTCACAGCAGGCTATGGGCACTCACGCCGAGCGCATTCTGCGCCTCTTCGGTCACGAGAACCCCGACCATGTGGTGGCCTACTGCGGCCCCGAGCAGGAGTATTTCCTTGTCGACCGTCACTTCTTTCTCGCTCGCCCCGACCTGCTGAACGCAGGTCGCACCCTGTTCGGAGCGAAGCCGCCCAAAGGCCAGGAGTTCGACGACCACTACTTCGGCGTGATTCCCGAGCGCGTGCTCGGTTTCATGATGGACACCGAGCGCGAACTGTTCAAGCTCGGAATCCCTGCCAAGACCCGCCACAACGAAGTAGCCCCCGGCCAGTTCGAGATTGCGCCGATGTTCGAGCGCGGAAACCTCGCGGCCGACCACCAACAGCTTCTGATGTCGACGTTCAAGACGATCGCCAAGAAGCACGGCATGGAGTGTCTCTTTCACGAGAAGCCCTTCCAGGGCGTCAATGGCTCGGGCAAGCACGTCAACTTCTCGCTCGGCAACGCGCAGGTGGGCAGCGTCTTCGTTCCCGGCGACACCCCGCACGAGAACGCCCAGTTCCTGGTGTTCTGCGCCGCCGTCATCCGCGGCGTGCACAAGTACGCGGGCCTCCTTCGCGCATCCGTCGCATCGGCCACGAACGACCACCGGCTCGGTGCCAACGAGGCTCCCCCGGCCATCATCTCGATTTTTCTCGGCGACCAGCTCGCCGACGTGTTCGAGCAGATCGCAAAAGGCCCGGCGACCTCGTCGAAGGGCAAAGGCACGATGGTCATCGGCGTCGACACACTGCCGGTGCTGCCCACTGACCCGGGCGATCGCAACCGCACCAGCCCGTTCGCATTCACGGGCAACCGCTTCGAGTTCCGCGCTCCGGGATCGATGCAGACCGTCGCCGGCCCGATGACCACGATCAGCACGATCATGGCCGAGTCGCTCGACTACATCGCCACCGCGCTCGAGACGGCCGTCGCCGACGGAACCGACTTCGATGAGGCCGTTCAGGCTCTGCTGACCGAGATCATCAACGAGCACGGCGCAGTGGTGTTCAACGGCGATGGGTACGCCGACGCGTGGCCCATCGAAGCCGAGAAGCGTGGTCTCGCCAATCTGAAGACGACTCTGGATGCCCTGCCCGAGCTCATCACCGAACCCGCGATGGAACTCTTCGAGAACTACAAGGTGTTCAACCACCGCGAGATGCACAGCCGATATGAGATCGGCCTCGAACAGTACGCGCTGACCATCGGCGTCGAGGCACGCCTTACTCTCGAAATCGGTTCGACGGTCATCCTGCCTGCCGCTGTTCGGCATCAGACCGAGATCGCGCTGAACATCGGTGCGCTGAAAGCCGCGGGCGTGGAGGCCGAGACGGCTCCCCTCAACGAGGTCTCTGTGCCCATCAACGCTCTGCGCAGTGCCCTGGCGACGCTGAAGGATGCCCTGGCCACCGACACCGGCCACGAAGCTCTCGGCGAGGCCGAGCACGCCCGCGACGCCTTGCTGCCCGCCATGGCGGCGGTTCGCCTCGCGGCCGACGCACTCGAAGAGATCGTGGCAGACGACCTGTGGCCGCTGCCGACGTACCAGGAGATGCTCTTCATCCTGTAGAACTCACACATCACACAGAAAGGGCCGCCCGGGCATCCTCCCGGCCGGCCCTTTCTCCGTTTCAGCGACGAACGAGTACCGTTCCGGCGAAGACGTCGTGCAGCCCGCGCTGGTCTGAATCCCAGATGAGCGCGGGAATCGTGAGGATCAGAAATGCGGTGCGAATGATCGGCCGCCACCACCCCGCGTACATTCCGTTCACTTTCACTACGCGCAGGCCCGTCACGAGGTGACCGAAGCCGCCACCGGTGAGAGCGATCAGCACGATCTGCTCGACCGCGAAGATGATGGTGGACGCCCAGGCGTTTCCGAAGAAGAATGCGGCATACACAACGAAGCAGACCGCCCAATCGATGAGCAGCGCACCGATGCGCCGCCCCGGTCGCGCCACGGAGCCCCGACCCTCTTGGGGAAAACCCAGCCTCTCACCCGGCCATTTGCTCGGTGCAGCACCAGACCAGCGTGAAGGAGACTGTGGGTTTGACACCGCGTCAGTCTAAGCGACGCTGCTTCGTGCCGGCTTCGCGCTGGCTTCGTGCCGGCTCGGTCTGCTAGTCGGGCACCTGCGATGTAACTGCACGTAACATGCTCGAAACAACGGCGACACGACCGAGTAATGGCATACCGATACCCTGACGGGTAGTTGCGATTGCGACCGAACAGTTTTCAGCCATTCAGTACCAACCATTTGGAGTCTCTCAAATGTTCAGTGATTCTTCCGAGGTGCTCAAGTTCATCAAGGACACCGACGTCAAGTTCCTTGATATCCGCTTCACCGACCTCCCCGGTGTGCAGCAGCACTTCAACATTCCCGCCTCGACCGTCGACGAAGAGTTCTTCTCCGTCGGCCAGATGTTCGACGGTTCCTCCATTCGCGGCTTCGCCTCGATTCATGAATCCGACATGCAGCTGATTCCCGATGTGTCGACCGCGTACATCGACCCGTTCCGTATCGAGCGCACGCTCATCATCATCTTCGACATCTACAACCCGCGCAACGGCGAGATCTATCACCGCGACCCGCGCCAGGTTGCCAAGAAGGCCGAGAAGTACCTCGCCTCGACCGGCATCGCCGACACCGCGTTCTTCGCCCCCGAAGCCGAGTTCTACATCTTCGACGACGTGCGCTACGAAGTGAAGCAGAACAGCAGCTTCTACTCGGTCGACTCCAGCGAAGGCGCCTGGAACTCGGGCCGCGAAGAGCCCGGCGGCAACCTCGCCAACAAGACGCCCTTCAAGGGCGGCTACTTCCCCGTCTCCCCCGTCGACCAGCACGCCGACCTTCGCGACGACATCTCGCTGAAGCTCATCGACGCCGGCCTGATCCTCGAGCGCGCCCACCACGAAGTCGGCACCGCCGGCCAGGGTGAGATCAACTACCGCTTCGACACCATGGTGCACGCGGCAGACGACATCCTCAAATTCAAGTACATCGTGAAGAACACGGCTACGCAGTGGGGCAAGACCGCCACATTCATGCCGAAGCCGCTCTTCGGCGACAACGGGTCGGGCATGCACACCCACCAGTCTCTGTGGAACAACGGCGTGCCGCTGTTCTACGACGAGGCCGGCTACGGCGGTCTCTCCGACCTCGCCCGCTGGTACATCGGTGGCCTCTTGAAGCACGCCCCCGCGGTTCTCGCGTTCACGAACCCGACCGTCAACTCGTACCACCGCCTGGTTCCGGGCTTCGAAGCTCCCGTGAACCTGGTCTACTCGGCCGGTAACCGTTCGGCGTCGATCCGTATCCCCATCACGGGAACGAACCCGAAAGCCAAGCGCATCGAGTTCCGGGCTCCGGATGCCTCGGGTAACCCGTACCTCGCATTCGCGGCGCAGCTCATGGCCGGCCTCGACGGCATCCAGAACCGCATCGAGCCGCACGAGCCGGTCGACAAAGACCTGTACGAGCTGCCGCCCGAAGAAGCGAAGAACATCCCCCAGGTTCCCGCTTCGCTCGGCGAAGCACTGCTGGCCCTCGAAGCCGACAACGAGTTCCTGACCAAGGGAGGCGTCTTCACGCCCGACCTGATCGAAACGTGGATCGAGTACAAGCGCGAGAACGAGATCAAGCCGATCGCCCAGCGCCCGCACCCGTTCGAGTTCGAGCTCTACTACGGGGTCTAGCATTCATCCCGCTTGAACACTGGGTTGTCGCCTGAATAACCAGGCTTCCGTCCGCTCCGAGTCCGCAAGAACTGCGAGATCTGCACACAGTGCAGCTTCCGCATCTCTTGCGGACTCGTCTGTTTTCGGCTGTATGCGCCCGTACGAGTGCAGCGCAACGAGGGTGAGGATGAAATGAACCGTCATTATGATAGTTATTATCTTTTATCCTCTGAGCGAGCGTCGAAGATGGTCGGGGTCACTCAGACGGCTGTCTTTTGCCAGAAACATTCGAGGATCGAACAGCATCGAGGGGTTCGATGCCACCCTGGATGACGCCGCAGCCGTAGCTCTTGGCGAAGCACCTCTCGACGCACCGACAGAGACGCGGTTAGCCCTCGAGGGCTAGGCTCTGGCGGAGGAGCTCCAGCTTTTCCTGAATGGGAATGACTCAAACCCGCCCATTATTCGAGCGGCGATGGCGCATCTCAGAGTCTGGTTCTCGCAGCGGAAGGAGTGTTGTCGCCGGTCTTCATGAGTGTTGAAGAGTATCTGGGGAAAAACACTCAGGCATACTATGCGGTACTTTCTGAGGTAGACGAGTCAGCGAAAGCGAGTGACTCTGGGTCGGCCTGGAATCGATTCGCAGACGTCAGAACCTGCCCGAGCGCACGATATCTGCGCTGTTCGATGCGGCCTACGGCTACCGCGTTCGCAATGCCACCTACCGCGCCGTTGCCGCGCAAGACGAGGAGATCAGCGAGCAGACCGCGAGCAGAGACCTCAAGACTCTGGTCGAAGCGCGGCTTCTGGAGTCGCGTGGCGAAAGACGCGGCCGATTCTACGTCGCCGGCGCTGAGCTTTCGCAAAATGCGGCAGACCATCTTCCAAGCCAGAAAGTTACGCGACGATCGAGATCCCTTTCGGCTACCGCGCAAGATCGCATCGCCACAACCATTGGCCTGATCCGCCCATTCATATCCGCAAAAACCTTCATCAGGTTCACAGCGTCCCTCACGCGCCGACCGCGCCGATACACGGCAAAATCAGAGGGTATGACGGCACGATTGTATGCGCCGCCCAGCTCGAACAACCACTTCGTACACCGATCCATTCATCTCTGCCGCCCGAGAGGATGCCCGCCATCACCGCTTCACGCCGACACCGCTCGCGGTGGCAGCGGTTCGCGCTTGTTCCGGGCGCGGCCGGGCTGCTCGGAGCGGCATTAGTCGGAGCAGCATTGGTGGGAGGGGCCGGCAGCGCTACCGCAGCCGAGGCCGAACCGAACACGCTGATCTGCACACCAGCATCCGGTGACAGCAGCTACACCCTGCCGGTGGCGCCCGCGCAACAGGTGGTCGGCGAGAGCCAGGTGGGCACCACGTGGTCGGGCCACTTCGTGCAGCAGGCACTGGTCACCGACGGAGACGACCAGTACGTGGGGTTCTACGACGCGAACCGTCGGCTCACAGTGGCGCACCGCACTCTCGGCTCGAGCTCGACCAGCTGGCAGACCTACGCGCTACCGGGCGACCAGGCGGTGACCGGGTGGGATTCGCACGACTACATCGCCCTCGGCGTCGACTCCGTCGGCCAGCTGCACGTCGCCGGCAACATGCACGACTCCCCTCTGGCCTACTGGGTGACTACGAAAGCGCGCGATGTGAGCTCGCTTACGAATGTGCCGATGCTCACCGACAAGGCCGTGGAGACACACGTGACCTACCCGCAGTTTCTGCACGGAGCGAACGGCGACCTCGTGTTCAGCTACCGGCAGGGCGGCAGTGGCGACGGCGACAGCTACCTCGACGACTACGATGCCGGCACGAAGACCTGGTCTCCCCTGCTCAGCACGGCTCTGTTCAGCGGCGCGTCGGGCGCGGTCAGCCGCAGCGCCTACTTCACCGTCAGCTCGCACGCCGACGCGGCCGGCTACTACGAGATGACCTGGGTGTGGCGGAGCACTGCCGATGTGGCGACGAACAGCCGCCTGTCGTACATGCGGAGCCGCGACCTCGTGCACTGGCAGACGGTCGCCGGCGCGCCCGTGAACCTGCCGGTCACCTACGACACACCCGGCGTCGTGGTCGACGACCTGCCAGAGAACAGCGGCGTCTTCAACAACCAGGAGCGAGTCGGCGTCGATGCGAACGGCTCGCCGACCGTGAGCTACTCGAAGTACGACAGTGCGGGGTCGAACCAGCTGTTCGTCGCCCATCTCAACGGCTCGAATCAGTGGATTTCGACGCAGATCACCCACTGGGTGGGCGCCTGGCGCGTGGCCGGCGTCAGCACCCTTTCTGCGCAGGTCGGTGTTGGCGGCACCGCGAGGCTGCCCGACGGCAATCTTCGCCTGAACTTCAGCTGCGCCGGCAGCACGCCCGCCAGCGCAGTGATCGTTCTGAACAGCACCACATTCGAGCCGGTGGCCCAGGTGCCGAACACCCCCACGCCCATCCCCGCGCAGGTCACTGCCGCAACGAAGACAGACCCCTCAACGAGCGTGCGCTTGGTCTACGCGCCGACGACCGGCGCCGACTACGTTCTGAAGTGGCAGTCGCAGTACCTCAACCAAGACATGCCGTTTCTGCAGACTCCCTCGCCGCAGCCTTTGGTGGTCTACACGCTGGCCTCGCCCCCGGCCGCGACGCCGAGCCCTACTCTGCCTCCATCACCCCGTACGCCCGAGGCCTCGGCACCGGATGCCGCACTCACCCTCATCGCCAGTATCGGCCTCCTCGTGGTACTCGCCGTCGGCCTCGCGGTGGGCCTCTGGATTCTGCTCCGCCGCCGCCGCCGCGATCCGCCTACTGCTGGTTCTGCGTGAGCGTGACCCCGTACGAGGCCTCGGCGGTGTTGAAGAACGTGTCGCGGTCGCGCACGATCGCCTGCGGCGGCAACTGTTCTGACCTCGTTGTTGCCGCGCTCGTGCGCTTCACGGCCGTGCCGATGGCCAGAAACTCGATGAGCCCGCCGCCGAGGTCGTAGACGTAGGTCTTGATGCCGATGACATCGTCGGCAGCGATGGCCGTGGCCTGCTGCCGCACCTTGCCGAGCGACTCTTCGCGGGCGCCGTAGATGAGCTGCGTGAGTTCGTTGATCTCGCCTTTCACGAAGTTCTTGAACGCCGACGTGATGTTGCCCACGAGCCCGAGCGAGTACACCGAGGTGCCCATCACGAGCTTCATCGGCGCGTAGCCGATGCGCGCAAGGCTCCACATCTCTTCGGCGGTGAGATCGCTCGTCACCACACCCATCGCCGCCAGGGCCGGGTCACTGATCTCGTGCCGAGATGCCGTACCGACCATCAGCATCTCTTGAACGGCGCTGCCGCCGAAGGGCAGGATGTTCGTGGTGATGCCCACCACCGCATTGGCCCCGACCGACTGCGCCTCTCCGACGATGCGCTGAAGGGCCAGGTTTCTCGTCTGCGCGAACAGATCGCTGTACTCGCGCACCTCGCCTCGCGCCATTTGGCGAAACGCCCCGGTGATGCCCCGGCCCACACCAATGGAGTAGGCGACATTGCCCATCACGAACGAGACCGGCTGGTACCCCGCGTCGACCTGGCAGTACAACTCTTGCCCGTCGCTCGACGATGTGAACGCCGTGGCCGGCACCCCCACCTTCTGGTGCACGGTCGACGCCACCGACAGAAACTCGATGTTCTGAGCGTGAAAGATGAGCTCTGTCGTGACGCTCGTCGCCCCATGGCCCTGGTTCTGCTGCATCTCGCCGATGAGCCGCTGCATCGAGAGATGACGCCCCTGCGTGATCATCTCGGTGACCGCCGTGAGCTCACCGCCGACCATTCCCCTGAAGCCGGCGCTCAGCGACCCGAGAAACCCGCGCGAGAACACGCTGTTGCCCACCAGCAGGTTGCCGGGGTGGTAGCCGAGCAGGTCGATGCAGTACATCTCGTTGCCGCTCAGCCCGCTGAGCACAGACTGCCTGCGCTGATCCGTCATTGCACCAACTTCTTTCTTCGATTTAAGTGAGGTAACCTCACTCTACCGGTTCAGAGTGAGCCGTAGAAGTCCTTCTCGAACACCGCACGCGACCGCCGGGTCACCCCGAGGTAGTCTTCCTCGAGCTCGGTGGCCGAGTCGGGTGGGTACTCGAGCAGACGGGCCACTCCTTCGAGCTGACGCCGGTCGACCGGCAGCACATCGGTGGTGCGCGTTGTCCAGAGCGTCATGGCCGAGCGGGCTCGCGACGCGAAGATCCACGCATCGTGCAGCTTCTGGGCATCGGCCGCCTCGACGAAACCGGCCGCGACCTCAGCTTCGAGGGCATCCAGTGTCGATGTCGTTCTGAATTCCGGATGCTCGGCGCCGTGCTCGAGCTGCAGAAGTTGCACGTACCATTCCACGTCGCTCAGCGACCCGCGGCCGAGTTTGAGGTGACGTGCCGGGTCAGCACCCTGCGGCAACCGCTCCTTTTCGACGCGGGCCTTGATGCGCTTCACTTCACGCACGGCCTGCGGTTCGATCTCTACGGGGTAGCGAACGCTGTCGGCCAGCTCTTCGAAGTCGTCGATGAGCGCCTGGTCGCCGGCGACCCCGCGCGCGCGGAGCAGAGCCTGGGCCTCCCAGGTGAGCGACCAGCGCTCGTAGTAGGCCCGATACGAGTCGAGCGAGCGCACCACAATGCCGTTCTTACCCTCTGGCCGCAGGTCGATATCGAGGTCGAGCGGCAGTCGGTGGTCTTCAGTGAGGCGCACGAGCTCGTTGACGATGAAGCGTGCGACCGACTGTGCCGTCTCTTGGTTCACCGACCTGGCCCGGTAGACGTACATCACGTCGGTGTCACTGCCGAAACCGATCTCGCGGCCGCCATAGCGCCCCATGCCGATGACGGCGAACTCGATGCCGTCGCCCGACGAGATGGCCGACGACTGTCGAATGACGCCGAGTGTGCCCTGCAGCAGCACTGTGGTCACGTCGGTCAGGCCGCGCGCGAGTTCTTGCACGGTGACGAGACCGAGGATGGCGGCGAAAGCCAGCCGCAGTACCTCGCGGCGGCGGGCTGTGCGCAGAGCGGCTGCCGCCGCATCCGGAGTGTCGTGCCGGGCGATGATGGCGGCGGTCTCACCCGAGAGCACCTCGAATGACCGCGGCGCGAGGTCGTGGTCGTTCTCGAGCCAGGCGGCGGCTTCTGGGATGCGTTCGAGCAGCTCGGCGGCGTATCTCGAGCCCGAGAGCACTTGGGTGAGGCGAAAGGCAGCGCCCGATGAGTCGCGTAGCATGCGAAGGTACCAGTAGGTCTCACCGAGGCGGTCGCTGAGCCGGCGGAACGCAAGCAGCCCGTAGTCGGGGTCGGCGCCGGCCGCGAACCACTGCAGCATGACGGGAAGAAGGTGCCGCTGGATGGCCGCGCGCCGGGAGACTCCCGCCGTCATAGCGGCGATGTGGCCGAGCGCACCCTTGGGGTCACCGAAACCGATGGCAGCGAGGCGGGCAACGGCCTGCTCACTGGTCAGCCCGATCTCATCGGTGCCGAGCGCGGCGACGGCGGCCAGCAGCGGCCGGTAGAACAGCCGTTCGTGCAGCGATCTGACGCGACTCTTGATTCCGTTCCACAGCTCGAGCAGTGCCACCGCGCTCGGCGCCAGCTCGGTGGCGCGAGCGAGCACCCGTTGTTCGAACTCATCGCGGGGAACAAGGTGGGTTCGGCGCAGTTCCCGCAGTTGCAGTCGGTGCTCCATGAGCCGCAGCACTCGATAGTCGTGCGAGAACTCCTGCGCCTCGACACGACCGATGTACCCCTGGTCGGCCAATGCCACCAGCGCCTGGAGCGTGGCGGGCTGCCGAACGAGCGGGTCGTTCTGCCCGTGCACGAGTTGCAACAGCTGCACCGTGAACTCGACGTCACGCAGGCCCCCGGGGCCGAGTTTCAGCTGGTAGTCGACCTCATCGCCCGGAATGTTGTCGGTGACACGCTGGCGCATCTTCTGTACCGATTCGACAAAACCGTCTCGCGACGCGCTGCTCCACACCTTCGGCCGCACGGCGTCGACATAGCGTTCACCCAATTCGAGGTCGCCGGCGAGCGGGCGCGCCTTCAGCAGTGCCTGGAACTCCCAGCTCTTCGCCCAGCGCTCGTAGTACGCGATGTGCGACTCGAGCGAGCGCACCAGTGCCCCGGCCTTGCCCTCGGGCCGGAGGTTCGGGTCGACCTCCCAGAGCGACGGCTCCATGCCGGGCTCGGAGATGGCGTGCATCATCATCATGGCCAGCGCGGTGGCGATGTCGATGGCGCGCGCCGTGGCGAGACCGGCCTCGTCGTCTCCCTCGCCCACGAAGATCACGTCGACGTCGCTGACGTAGTTCAGCTCCTGGGCGCCCGCCTTACCCATTCCGATGATGGCGAGCTTCGTCGCCGCCACCTCGTCGTGCCCGAAGAGCCACCGACTCTGCCCGCGAGTGGATGCCCGGGCCCTCGCGCACGCCAGCGCAGCGTCGAGCGCCGCCGACGCCAGATCGGCCAGCGTGTCGGCGATCGAATCGATGCCCGCAACCGGGTCGCGCTGCTCGAGGTCGAACGCCGTCACCTGGGCGAGGATACGCCGATACCGCACGCGAAGCCGGGTGTACGCCGCGTCACCGTCGATCGTGGCGAACCCGTCGACCGCACCCACAGAGTCGAGCAGTGCGCCGGTGAGTTCTGCCAGGGCCGGCAGGGCGATCAGCCGTTCGCTGAGTGCGGCCAGCTCTTCGGGGTGCCGAAGAAAGAAGTCACCGAACCCACGTGAAAGACCCACCACGCGCAGCAGTCGGGTGCGGGAGGGCTCGGCACCCAGAAGCCCGACGGCCGGCGTGGCTGGCAGGCGCAGCAGCCGCACGAGGTACGACAGAGCCTGGTCGGGGTCGGCGGTCAGCCGGAGCGACGCGAGGAGATCATCCGGAGCCACTGACCCGAGCTGCACCGCGAGCTCGAGGTCGTCGGCAGCGCGCCCGAGGTCGGAGAACCCGATGCGTGCAAGGTCAGTCAGCGTCGTCTGAACTCGTGCCATGGTGCGGCTTAGAGCATCTCCAGGTTGGTTCGCAGCTCGAACGGCGTGACCTGGTCGCGGTAGGCGGCCCACTCTTGCCGCTTGTTCAGCAGAACGTAGTTGAAGACGTGCTCACCGAGGGTCTCGGCGACGAGTTCGCTTCGCTCCATCTCGACGATGGCCTGATCGAGGCTCGTGGGCAGCGCGTTGTAGCCGAGCGCCTTGCGCTCGGAGTCGCTGAGGCTCCACACGT
This sequence comes from Subtercola sp. RTI3, assembly GCF_035018625.1. NCBI lineage: Bacteria > Bacillati > Actinomycetota > Actinomycetes > Micrococcales > Microbacteriaceae > Subtercola > Subtercola sp. RTI3. The sequence goes on from NZ_JASJXO010000010.1 coordinate 41,758, forward strand.
TGTCTTCGGCCTCAGGCGGAAGCTCGTAGCCCTCTTCGATGCCCTTCAGCCCGGCCGCGAGCAGCAGGGAGTAAGCGAGGTACGGGTTCGCAGCGGAGTCGATGGCGCGGTACTCGATGCGCGAGCTCTGACCCTTGTTGGGCTTGTAGAGCGGCACGCGCACGAGCGCCGAACGGTTGTTGTGGCCCCACGTCACGAAGCTGGGGGCCTCGTCGCCACCCCAGAGACGCTTGTACGAGTTCACGAACTGGTTCGTGACCGCGGTGATCTCGGGGGCGTGCTTCAAGAGGCCCGCAATGAACTGGCGGCCGATCTTCGACAGCTGGTACTGCGCACCGGCCTCGAAGAACGCGTTCGAGTCGCCCTCGAAGAGCGAGAGGTGCGTGTGCATGCCCGAGCCCGGCTGGCCCGAGAGCGGCTTCGGCATGAACGTGGCGTAGACGCCCTGCTCGATGGCGACCTCTTTGATCACCGTGCGGAAGGTCATGATGTTGTCGGCCGTCGTGAGCGCGTCGGCGTAGCGCAGGTCGATCTCGTTCTGGCCGGGGCCGGCCTCGTGGTGGCTGAACTCCACCGAGATGCCGAGGTCTTCGAGCATGCGCACCGAACGGCGACGGAAGTCGTGCGCGGTGCCGCCGGGAACGTTGTCGAAGTAGCCGGCCTTGTCGACCGGCTCGGGGCCGTCGGGGCCGAACTGCGACGACTTCAGCAGGTAGAACTCGATCTCGGGGTGCGTGTAGAACGAGAAGCCGCGGTCGCCGGCTTTCGCGAGCGTGCGCTTCAGAACGTTGCGCGGGTCAGCCACGGCCGGCTGGCCGTCGGGCGTGGTGATGTCGCAGAACATGCGGGCGGTCGGGTCGACTTCGCCCCGCCACGGCAGGATCTGAAAAGTGGTGGGGTCTGGATGCGCGAGCACGTCGGCCTCGAACGACCGAGTGAGACCCTCGATGGCCGAGCCGTCGAAGCCCAAGCCTTCGGCGAACGCACCCTCGACCTCGGCGGGAGCTATGGCCACAGACTTCAAAGTGCCGATGACATCGGTGAACCAGAGCCGCACGAACTTGACTCCGCGTTCTTCAATGGTGCGAAGAACGAAATCACGCTGTTTATCCATCGACAATCCGAACCTCTTTCCGGCACGTAACCTGCCGCTATTAGGCTAGTGGACATGCCGAGACTTCGCTTAGCGTTGGCCCAAACCAACCCCATTGTCGGTGACCTCGGAGGCAACTCTGCCGAGATCGTCGCTGCTGTACGCCGTGCCCGTGATGCCGGAGCAGACCTGGTCGCCTTCGGTGAGATGGCGCTCTCGGGGTATCCGATCGAAGACCTCGCGGGTCGCCCATCGTTTCTGGCCGCGTGCCGGCGGCGGGCCGCCGGGCTCGCGAAAGAACTCGACGAGGCGGGTCTGGGTGACGTGGTGGTTGTGGTCGGGCATCCGGATGGCCCCTTCGAACCGCGCCGGTTCACCACCTCGAATGCGCCGACGGCGATCGCCCAGAACGTGGCCTCTGTCATGCAGAACGGCGAGATCAAGGCGCGGTACGCGAAGCACCACCTGCCGAACTACTCGGTGTTCGACGAGTACCGCATCTTCATCGCCGGCGACGAGCTGCTCGTGCTGCGCATGCGGGGGGTAGATGTCGCACTCATCATCTGCGAAGACCTCTGGCAAGACGGCGGGCCGGTGAACAGGGTCGCTTCGGCCGATGCCGGGCTGCTGCTAGTGATTAACGCCTCGCCCTATGAGCGCGACAAGAACGAGGTTCGACTGCCGCTTGTCACCCGGCGGGCGCGCGAGAACGACACGATGGTCGCCTACGTGAACATCGTGGGCGGCCAAGACGATCTGCTCTTCGACGGCGACAGCGTGGTGGTCGACCGCACGGGTGCCATAGTGGCGCGTGCGCCGCAGTTCGTACCGCATCTTCTGGTGGTCGACATCGACCCTGAGGCGGCAACGCTCACCGACCTGCCCGAGAACGTGGCGCGGATCGAACTCGCGCTGCCCGCCACCGGGTCGGAGTCCGGCGATCTGAAGCCGCTCGCCGCCGACATTGCGGTGGTGCCCGACGAACTCGAGCAGGTGTGGAACGCACTGGTGCTGGGGCTCGGCGACTACGTGCGAAAGAACGGCTTCGGTTCGGTGATTCTCGGGCTGTCGGGCGGCATCGACTCCGCCGTGTGCGCGGTGCTCGCGGCCGACGCCATCGGGGCGAAGAAGGTGTTCGGGGTGTCGATGCCGAGCAAGTGGTCGTCGGGGCACTCGCGCTCCGACGCCGACGATCTGGCCGAACGGGTGGGGCTCGATTTTTCAACGCAGGCGATCGCCACCCTGGTCGACCCGATCGAAGAACAGCTGAAGCTCGACGGTGTCGCGGCCGAGAACCTGCAGGCGCGCATCCGGGGCATCATTCTGATGGGCCTGTCGAACCAGTCGGGGCACCTGGTGCTCACCACGGGAAACAAGAGCGAGCTGGCGGTGGGCTATTCGACCATCTACGGCGACTCGGTGGGCGGGTTCGCGCCGTTGAAAGACGTGCCGAAGATGCTGGTGTGGGAGCTGGCACGCTGGCGCAACTCGTTCGCAGCGCGTCGGGGCGAGACCCCACCCATCCCCGAGAACTCCATCTCGAAGCCGCCCTCGGCCGAGCTGCGGCCCGATCAGACCGACCAGGATTCGCTGCCGGAGTACGACGTGCTCGACGCGCTGCTCGAGCAGTACATCAACGGCGGGCTCGGCCGCGATGAGCTCGTGGAATACGGGTTCGACGCCGCGGTGGTCGACCGCATCATCGGCCTCGTCGACCACTCGGAGTGGAAGCGGCGCCAGTCGGCCATCGGCACGAAGATCTCGCGCACGGCCTTCGGTCGCGACCGCCGTCTGCCCATCACCTACCACCCCACCGACATCTAGAATGAGCCTCATGACGGAGCAGTCCCCTCGCAAGCGCGTTCGAACGCGTCACTTTCAGAACGCCAAGGAGCAGGGAATCCCCATCGTGGGCCTCACCAGCTACGAGCAGCTGTCGGCGGCCATCTTCGACGCGGCCGACATCGACTTTCTGCTGGTGGGCGACTCGGCCGGCAACAACGTCTTCGGCGACGAGACAACGCTGGCCGTCACTGTCGACCAGCTCATCCCTCTCACCCGCGCCGTGGCGCGCGCGGTGAGTCGCGCGCTGGTGATCGCGGATATGCCGTTCGGTTCATACGAGGGCGGGCCCGACGACGCGCTGCACACGGCGGTGCGGTTCATGAAGGAGTCGTACGCCCACGCCGTGAAACTCGAGGGCGGGGTTCGAAGCGCACCGCAGATTCGGCGCATCGTCGACGCGGGCATTCCGGTCATGGGGCACATCGGATTCACGCCGCAGAGCGAGCACGGCCTCGGCGGGCACATCATCCAGGGGCGGGGTGCGGGGGCAGAGCAGCTGCTCGCCGATGCACATGCCGTCGAGGATGCCGGAGCTTTCGCCGTCGTACTCGAGATGGTTCCCAGCGACATTGCCGGTCGCATCACGAAAGAGCTGCGCATCCCCACCATCGGCGTGGGCGCCGGGCCTCAGGTCGACGGGCAGCTCATGGTGTGGACAGACTTCGCCGGTTTCTCGACCGGCCGTGTTCCCCGTTTCGTGAAACAGTACGCGAACCTCAGCCAGGTGCTGGGCGACGCCGTCGGTGCCTATCGCGCCGACGTGGCATCCGGCGCCTACCCGGCACCCGAGCACGAGTACGAGGGCTAGGGCCGGTGGCGAAGACACATCGAACTGTGCGAAATGCCCGCGTGCTGATCACGGGTGCCGCTGGTGGAATGGGCCAGCTCTATGCCGAGCGCGCCGTGGCCGAGGGCGCCAGTGACGTGGTGCTCTGGGATCGCAATGCCGACCGGCTCGCCGTGATCGCCGATCGGCTGAACGCGCTACCCGGCACAACCCGCGTTCACACCGACCGTGTCGACGTGAGCGACGCCGAGAACATCGCAGCCGCCGGGCTGCGCGTACGCACCGAGGTCGGCGTGCCCGACATCCTCATCAACAATGCCGGCATCGTGCGCGGCAAGTACTTCTGGCAGCACGAGACCGCCGACACCGTCGACACGATGGCCATCAACGCCGTGGGGCCCATGCTCGTGACAAGCGAGTTTCTGCCCGCCATGATCCAGGCGACAGGCCGCCCCGCTCGCATCGTGAACATCGCCTCGGCGGCCGGGCTCATCTCGAACCCCCGTATGAGCGTGTACGCCGCCTCGAAGTGGGCCGTCATCGGCTGGAGCGACTCAGTTCGCCTCGAATTGGCTCAGCAGGGGCACGACCACGTCAAGGTGACCACGGTGGCGCCGAGCTACATCTCGACCGGCATGTTCGAGGGCGCCAAGGGGCCCGTCATGACACCCATTATGACGCCCGAATACGTGGTCGACCGGGTGTGGAAGGCCATGCTCGCGGGCAAGCCGCTGCTGCTCATGCCGCGGAGCGTGCACATCGGCAAGGTGGCCAAAGGCCTGCTGCCGACCGCCGTGTGGGATCAGATGGCCGACCGCGTGTTTCACCTCTACTCGACCATGAGCGAGTTCACCGGTCGCACGCCTGGCCCGCGCTGAAGCTGCGGCTGGCCGGCGGGGGTGAGCGCGCGGCGCACTCAGCAGAGAGCGCGTCGAGCGTCAGTCGTTGGCAGCGTCAGTCGTCGGCTGCGTCAGTCGTTGGCTGCGTCTTCTTCGGCCCATTTGGCCGAGTTGGCTCGCAGGGTCTCGAGGGCGTGCTCTGCCTCGAGCTTGGTCTCGAAGGGGCCGACCCTGTCGGGTGAGGGTGATACGTAGCCGAGCTCTACGGCGCCGGTGTTGATGTTGTACCAGTACTGCTTCGACGGGTCGCCCGACATGTGTACTCCCAGGGTGGTTTCGGTGCTGAACTACGATAGATCTTATGCCCAAGCTCCCCAACGGCCAGCTCAGTGCCGGCCGCATCTCAGCGCTCCGCTCGGTGCCCGCGACCATCGAACGCCCCGAATACGTTGGGCACGCTGAGCCCAACGAGGGCGGGGCCAGCGATGTGTATTCGGCACCGCGCATCGCCGACATCCGGGAGTCGTCGCGCATCGCCGCAGCGGCACTGGCGTGGGTGGGCGAGCATGTGAAGCCCGGCGTGACGACCGATGAACTGGATGCCCTGGGTCACGACTCTCTCATCGCCAACGGCGCCTACCCGTCGACCCTCGGGTATCGCGGCTTTCCCAAATCGCTCTGTACGAGCGTGAACGAGGTCATCTGCCACGGAATTCCCGACAACACCGTTCTCGAGAGCGGCGACATCGTGAACGTCGACATCACCGCGTACAAGAACGGGGTGCACGGCGACACGAACGCCACGTTCTTCGCCGGCGAACCGAGCGAAGAGGTGCGGCTGCTGGTCGAGCGCACGGCGGAGGCCATGAACCGCGGCATCAAGGCGGTGGCCCCTGGGCGTCAGGTGAACGTCATCGGGCGCGCCATCGAGTCGTACGCGAAACGGTTCGGCTATGGGGTCGTGCGCGACTACACCGGCCACGGCGTGGGCGAGCAGTTCCATTCGGGGCTCATCATTCCGCACTACGACTCAGCTCCCCGGTTCGATGACGTGATCGAGGTGGGAATGGTCTTCACGATCGAGCCAATGCTCACGCTCGGCTCGCAAGACTGGGAGATGTGGGCCGACGACTGGACCGTGGTGACCCGCGACCGCTCGATCACCGCTCAGTTCGAGCACACTCTCGTGGTCACCGAGCGAGGCGCAGAGATACTGACGGTTGTCTAAATGCGGGTGTCTGGGCACTGCCCCGAGCATCCGGTCACAATAGACTCGAACCTGCCTCGCTGCGGAGGCCGAGACACAAAGGAAGACGAATGAGCGACGAAAAAGCCTCCCCCATTGCCATCGGCATCGACATCGGCGGCACCGGCATCAAGGGTGCCATTGTCAACACTGAGACGGGCGAACTGCTGAGCGACCGCATCAAGCTCGACACCCCCGAGGGCGGCAAGCCCAAAGACGTCGTGAACACAGTCGAAACACTGCTTTCGAAGCTCTCGGATGCCCCGGCCAATGCCCCCATCGGCATCGACTTTCCTGCCGTGGTGCAGAACGGCAAGACCATGTCGGCCGCGAACGTGTCGAAGAAGTGGATCGGGCTCGAAGCCGAGAAACTGTTCGAAGACGCCCTGCACCGCGACATCACGTTCGTGAACGACGCCGATGCCGCCGGGTACGCCGAGGTGCGCTTCGGTGCCGCGAAAGGCAAGAACGGCCTGATCATCATGACCACGCTCGGCACAGGCATCGGCACCGCGATCATCTACAACGGCGTTCTGATTCCGAATGCCGAGCTCGGTCACATCCAGATCGACGGCGGCGACTACGAGCACAAGGCCTCCTACGCCGCCAAAGAGCGTGAAGACCTGAACTGGACCCAGTGGGCAGCCCGCCTGCAGACCTACTACGCCGAGCTCGAGAAGCTGCTCTGGCCCGACCTGTTCATCGTGGGCGGGGGCGTCTCGAAGAGCTACGAAGAGTTTCTGCCGAAGATCTCGATCGACACGCCGATGGTTCCAGCGACGCTCCGCAACAACGCCGGAATTCTGGGAGCAGCCTCGCTGGCCCTCGAGCCGAAGGTGCTGCCGAATGCGAGCCAGCTCGTGGGCGACCCCGGCGAGAGCGCGCACAGCGTGCGCTGAGCCGCCTCTGGTCACTGGGGGGCGCTGCGGTAGTGCGAATGGGCCGGCTGTTACGCCGGGTTCTGTCTTGGGCCGAACCCCTGAGGGTTCAGGCCCATGGACGGCCATCTATCTACGACGTACGTTGCCGCACGCCTCCAGCGGTCTACCCGAAGACACGGCGAGCAGCCGTATCGCCTTCTGTCTGACCTTGCTCCGGGCGAGGTTTACCTAGCCGGCCGTGTCACCACGGCGGCTGGTGGTCTCTTACACCACCGTTTCACCCTTACCTCAGGCACCCGAAGGCGCCCGTGGCGGTCTGTTCTCTGTGGCACTGATCTCTCGGGTTACCCCGGGTGGGTGTTACCCACCGCCCTGCTCTCTGGAGCCCGGACGTTCCTCGGTGACCCGCACACCCTCACGGATGCCCGAGCCAACGCGACCGTCTTGCCGACCCATTCGCGCCCCCAGCCTACAGGTTCTGGCGCGGTAGCTCAGGCGCGCGCGGCCTGGCTCAGAGCCCCGACTCCTCGGTGCGCACCAGGATGCAGCTGCTGTCAGGGTCGAGTACCACGTCGTCGGGTTCAGCGAGCCTGATCTTCGCGAGGTCGGACTCGTGCAGCTTCACGTTGCTGCCCATCGAGATGCCCCGCGTGAGCAGGGCGGCACCGATGCCATAGCGGGCGCGCTGGCGGTCGTAGAGGGCGAGTAGCTCGTCGCCCACCCCGCCGGCAATGAGGTCGCGGTTGACCTGTACACCACGGCGCTCAGAGTTGATCTCTGCGAGTTCGGCGTCACGCGAGACCAGGAGTTCGTCACGCTCGGCCGCGAGTGCACCGAGTTCTGACTCGACAACCTGCAGTCGGCCTGAGATCTCGTCGGTGCGCTCCATCACGGCGAGTTCGATGTCTTCAAGGTCGGAGCGACGCTTCTCGAGCGACACAATCTCGTGTTCGAGGGCCTGGATGTCTTTGGTCGACGAGCTCACTTCGAGCCGTTCGCGGTCACGACTGAGGCGCGTGGCCACCACCTGCACGTCGGATTCGACCCGGGAGATCTCAAGCTGCGCGTCTTCGAGCTCGCCCCTGATGGTGGCGAAGGTGCGCGAGACGGCGCCGGCGAGTGCCGCCAGCTCGTCGAGGCGCTTCTGCTGCGGCAGCGTCTTGGCGCGGTGCCCCAGCTGGGCGAGCCGGTTGTCGGCAGCTTGCAGCTCGAGCAACGACCGCTGTTCTGAGACGGGTGCTTTCATGGTTCAATCCTTACAGTTGTGGCTGTTTGTCGGGTGCAGCCGAAGATGTTTTGTGCGTCTGGCGGTGAGTACGAGCCTCACTGCGTGACGACGAAATCCCAGGGGTCGGTGCGCAGGTCACTGACTGTCACGCTCACTCCCGGAAGCGCGTGCCGCAGCTCTGCGGCAGCAACCTCGAGCCAGAGCCATTCGCTGGCCCAGTGCGAGACGTCGATGAGGGCGGGGCCGTTGCCGAGCTCGGCCTGCTCCCTGGCCTCAGACGCGGGGTGGTGACGCAGGTCTGACGTGATGTACACGTCGGCGCCCCGCACCTCGGGTTCGCCGAGCAGCGAGTCGCCTGCTCCCCCGCAGAGCGCCACGCGTGAAACCGGTGTGTCGTAGTGCCCGGCCACCCGGATGCCCGTGGCCGTGGCCGGCAGCACTTCGGCCAGAATGAGTGCGAGGCGCCCGAGTGTGACGGGTGCCGGCAGATCTCCTGCCCGGCCGATTCCGGTGCCGGGCACCGCGCTCGGCGTGAGCGGCACGACGTTCTCGAGCCCCAGTCGGCTGGCGATGACGGCAGACACACCGTTCTCGACGATGTCGGCGTTGGTGTGCGCCGCAACGAGAGCGCACCCCGCTCGGATGAGCCTCGCCAGCATCGCCCCTTTATAGGTGTTCTCAGCCACCGTGGTCACCCCGCGTAGCAGCAGCGGGTGGTGCACGAGCAGCAGGCCGGCGCCGAGGGCAATGGCCTCGTTCACCGTGTCTGACACGGCGTCGACAGCCAGGTGGATGCTCGTCACCTCAGCCGCGAGCGACCCCGTCACGAGCCCCGGCGAATCCCACTGCTCGGCGTTCTCGACAGGCCAGAGCCGCTCGATCACCTCATTGACTTCGCGAACCGTTACTGACACAGCCCCAGCCTAGTTGTCTCGAGTGCGCGGGGCGGGCTTCGTCGAGACGGTCACGGTGAACTTGGTGTTCTGCCCGAGCACGGTGGTCGGGCCCACGATTCGCCGCAGGTCGGGCTGGTACGCGAGGTGGGAGTTGAACACGGTGAAGAGAGAACCGCCCGGAGCCAGAACCCGTGCGGCGTCGCGGAACAGGGCGAGGGCTGCCCCGGTGTGCACCGAGCTACCCACGTGGAATGGCGGGTTGCAGACGATCACGTCGGCGTGGGCATCCGGTTGCTGGGAGAGGCCATTGTCGCGCACCACGGTGACGCGCTCGAGACCGTTGGCGAGCAGAGTGGCGCGCGCCGAGGCGACGGCGATCGCCGACTGGTCTGCCGCGATGACGGCGAGGTTCGGCCGGCGCTGGGCGAGGGCCGCGGCGAGAATGCCGGTTCCGCAGCCAAGGTCGATGGCGACGCCCGCGTCGGGGCTGACCCGGTCGAGAAAGCCGAGCAGGTAGCGCGTTCCGATGTCGAGGCCGGTGGCGGCGAACACACCGCCGTGCCCCGCGACAGTGAGGCCGAGCTCGGGGTGCTCTTCGAACCGGGGATAGGGCGGGGCACACGTTGGTCGCAACGCACCTCGCGCGATGAGCACGCGCGACTTCTGGCGCGCCCGTGTGGCGTGCACCTCGCCGAAGAACCGGGCGAGCACGTCATTCATGGCGAGCGTGAGGTGCTTGATGCGGCCGCCGGCGAACACCGCGACGTCTTCGTGGGCATACCTGGCGATGGCGTCGGCGATCTCTTCGAGTTCGGCGAGCGAGCGCGGCAGCTGCAGCAGCACGACACGCGCCCCGGTGAGCAGGCCCGCGTCGAGTGCGTGCGAGGAGAAGACCCCGGCCAGCCCCGCGGCGTCGGCATTCGAGGCCAGAGCCTGCTCACCGGTGAGCGCATCCTGGAACACCCGGATGCCCGTCAGCTCGTGCTCGGCCGCAGCCCCCAGCGTGAGTGCGCCATACCGGTCGCCCAGCACGACCACCTCGCCGGAGCCCGCCTCCCCCAGCGCTTCGCGCGCTTCGTCGAGAATCAGCCGATCGCTCGCGTCGAACGCGAACAGGTTGGGAGATTCGACGTCGGGTCGGCGGCGCAGGGTTTCGAACGAGAAAGTCATGGTCTCCGGGGTTTCGGGTATCAGTGGGGCTGTACCGAGAGCCAGAGCAGGCCGGCGGCGGCGATGGCCACCGTCCAGCTCACAAGGCTGCCGACGAGAAAGTATTCGGCCTTCGAGCCGGCGACGCCGTCGCGGGAGATCTCGGGGAACCGCACGATTCCCTTGGCGGCGATGAGGGCAGCGACGATGGCGTACGAACCAGAGAGGGTGAGGGCGACGATCAGCAGACGCTCGAGCGGGCCGATGAGGCGGCCGCCCCGCAGATCTGCCGAGGGGCTGACTACTGACGAGTCATTCTCCGCCAGTTCGGCACGCTCGCCTGGCTCGGGGACCGGCTCGGGCACGCGCGGATGCAATGCGGTGCGCACCACGACATTGCCACTCTCTGTCAGGAACACGATGGCGGCCAGGGCCAGAGCGAGGGTGGGCAGGCTGAGGGTTCGCAGGGCGCCGGCGGGGGCATCCGCGTGCCAGTCGACGACGAACCCCGACAGCGAGCTGCCGGTGCGGTCGAAGGCCAGGGCGAGCACCAACGCCGCCACGAGGCCGGCCACTGGCCAGAGCCCCGCCGACTGCCGCAGCTGTTCGCGCGAGGTGGTGGTGAGCAGCCACGCCCCGGCCAGCACGACAGCTATCGCCGCGGCCCAGAACGGCACACCGCAGCCGACGCACGCGAGCACCACAAGCAGGAGCCAGACCACGGCGATGATCTGTGCGGCCGAGCGCCTGGCTCGGCGCGGGCGCACGAGGTCGGCCGACCCGATGAGCAGAAGCAGCAGTGCGGCCAGCATCAGAGGGCACCACCTTTCAGGGCATCGAGCGACGACAGCAGCGACGAACCGCCCGAATTTCTCATCGCCTGCGAAATGGCCGACTGCGAGACCTTCTCGTCAGCCGCGAGTTCACTCTGCGACCTGCCGAGCGCTGTGCCGAGTGTGACACGCCGGGCCCGGTCGTTCATGGTGCTGATGAGGTGGTCGCGGGTCAACAGGTAGGCGTTCACCACCGACTCGTACGCGGGGTCGAGACGGGCTCCGGATGCCCCGCCCTCGTCTGTCGCTGCACGAAACCAGCTGCGCAGGGTGGGGTTTCGCAGCTTCTCGCGCGTGTGCGCCTCGTTGATGGCCTCCCGGGCGAACCACCAGCCCGGACCATCCTGCAGGCGCCCCGCCATTCCCTCCCCCACCGTCTCAATGGCGCCGCTGCCGATACCGAACCGGCAGTCAAGGCCTGACGGTAGCGCCAGCCGGGTGAGAAGCGTGGCCTCGAGGGCGTCACCCAGGGTGCTGAACACGCCCTGAAACTCATCGCCGATGGTGGCCCTGATGGGTTGCACGGCGTTCACCCGCTCGTTGACGAACCCGAACGTGTCTTCGATCAGGGGCTGCGCCTCGGCTCGCGACGCGATCTGGCGCGAGCGTACGAGGTCGACGATCACCGCTACCGGCGACGACACAAGGAAAGACATCTCATAAGCATACTGCTTATATAGCGCAGATATAAGCCTAAGACTTATATTAGGCTTAAATAAGCGGGAGGCTTATCGGCAGCCGAAAGCCGGCGGTCATCATCACATCGATGTAGGCCGAGTTACCCCCATCGACTGATTCGCCGCGGCAGACATGCTGGCTACCGTGAAGAGTACCCACGAGAAAGAGGCGCAGATGAGTGAGACACCCGCAAAGGTCGCCGCCAGGGCGGTCGACGTCAGCAAGGTCTACGGCACCGGAGACAGCGCCACCACCGCACTCGACACCGTCACCCTCGACATCCACAGCGGCACGCTGACCGCCATCATGGGGCCGAGCGGGTCAGGCAAGTCGACGCTCATGCACGTGTTCGCGGGCCTCGACACGGCCACGAGCGGCTCGGTCAGCATCGGCGACACCGACATCACACACCTCGACGACGATGCCCTCACCCTGCTGCGCCGCCGCCATCTCGGCTTCGTCTTTCAGGCCTTCAACCTCGTACCCACGCTCTCGGTGCTCGGCAACGTGACCCTGCCATTCGAGCTCGACGGCCGCAAGCCCAGCACCGACGAACTCGCCTGGGTGCGTGTGCTGCTCGGTCGCCTCGGCATCGGGATGCTCGAAGAGCGTCGCCCGCACGAACTCTCTGGGGGGCAGCAGCAGCGCGTCGCGATCGCCCGGGCCCTCGCCATGCGCCCCCAACTCATCTTCGCCGACGAACCGACCGGAAACCTCGACTCGAAGTCGAGCCGCGAAGTACTCGGACTGCTTCGCGACCTCACTCGTGAATACCAGCAGACCGTCGTGCTCGTCACCCACGACCCCGTCGCCGCCTCACACGCCGACCGGGTCATCTTCATCGCCGACGGGGCCATCGCGCACGATGTCGGGGCGAGCGACGCGAAGACGCTCTCCGACATCATTCTGAACCTCGAGGTCGCATCGTGAGAGCCCTCGCCTTTCGCGAGCTCTGGCACGGCGGCCGCCAACACACCTCCAGTCTGCTCGTAGCGTTCATCACCTCGGTGTTCGCCACCATGATGATCGAGATGGATGTAGTGCTGCGCGTTCAGTCGATCGGTGGCAAGTTCATCCAGCACGGGTACGTCGTGGCACTGCTGGATGTGCTCGATCTGCTGTTCTTCTTCATCGCGGTGTTCGTGGCCTGCATCGTCACCGCCAACACCTTCGGCATCATCATGGCGGGCCGAGCGAAACACATCGCGCTCATGCGGCTGCTCGGTGCCTCGGCGAAGACCCTCCGCGGCGCGATCGCCATCGAAGGCGCGGTGGTGGGCTTTGTCGGTTCGGTTCTCGGGTTGGTCGTCGGTCTGCTCGTGACGCAGATCGCGTATGGCGCGCTCGTCTCGTCGGGAACATTCGTCGCGGTGTCGATCAACACGCTGTCACCGCTACTGGTAGCGCCCATTCTCGTGGGTGTCGTCAGCACCACGGGCGCAGCCTGGTTCGGTTCGCGAAAGATTCTCGGCGTCTCGCCGATCGAGGCGACCGGTGCCACCCAGGAGCCCCCGGTCGTCACTGTCTCCGAAATGCCGAAGCGACTCCGAAGCCTTGTCATCGCAGCCTTCGTCGGCGGCATCGTGCTGCTCGTGGCCGGTGTGGCGCTGGGACTCAAGACGCCGCTCGGTCTGCTCGTCGCAGCACCCGGCGGCGCCCTGAGCTTCGTCGGCTTCGTGCTCGGCTCGAGCTTCTTCATCCCGGCGTTGCTCACCGTTGCAGGGCGCCTCACCGGCTCGTCGACGCCGAGCGTGCTGGCCAGTGCGAATGCGCTGCGATACCCTGCCCGCTCGGCTCGATCGACGATCGGCTTGGTGATCGGCGTCACGCTCGTCACGATGTTCTCGGTGGCCGGCCAGTCGTTTCTCGCCCAGACGGGCCCCGTTGCGGCCGGCGCCAGTGCCGCAGACGAAGCGGGCGACCAGGCATTCCTGCAACTGACCATGGGCATTCTCGCCGTTCTGATCGGGTTCTCGCTCGTGATCGCCGCGATCGGGCTGGTGAATTCGCTCTCGCTGAGCGTGATTCAGCGCCGACGCGAGATCGGCCTGTTGCGCGCCCTCGGTTTCACGAAGAAGCAGGTTCGCACGATGATTCTGGCGGAGAGCATCCAGCTGACCGTCGTCGGCGGCGTCGCCGGGCTCGTTCTCGGAGTGTTCTACGGCTGGGCCGGCGTGCTCGCCGCCATTGCCAGCGACCACCACATCGGCGGATTCTTCTGGCCCACGATCGCGCCGTGGATCATCATCAGCATCGTCGCCGGCGCCGTTGTTCTCGCCGTGGTCGCGTCGGCCGTGCCGGCACGTTCGGCCGTGCGTGTGTCGCCTGTCAGAGCGTTGGCCATCGAGTGAGCCTTCTGCACAGCGCCGGTTCTCTCGTCAGCGCCAGCCACATGGTCAGCGCCAGCATTCTCGACCCCACCTCGCTGCTCGAAGGGGCGGGGCCGTGGGTGCTGGTGGTCGTGATGGCCATCATTTTCATCGAGACCGGGCTCTTGTTTCCGTTTCTGCCGGGCGACACTCTCGTCTTCACTGCTGCGATTCTCGCTGCGCCTCTCGGCCTGACGCTGCCCGTGCTCGTCGTCTGTGTGTCGATCGCGGCAGTTCTCGGCGACCAGACGGGCTACCACATCGGGCGGCGGTTCGGCCCGAGGCTGTTCAAACCCGATGCGCGCCTCTTCAAGACCCGGTATCGCGACCAGGCCGACGAGTTCTTTGTGCGCTACGGCGGGCGGGCACTCGTGCTGGCACGGTTCGTACCCGTGGTGCGAACGTTCGTTCCGCCCACCGTGGGAATGTCGAAGCTGCCGTTCCGGTCGTTCGTGTTGTGGAACACCATCGGGGGTGTCGCCTGGGCTCTCATACTGACGCTCGCCGGTTACTTTCTGGGCGGAATCCCGTTCGTGGCCAACAACATCGAGATCATCGCCGTGCTGATCGTGATCGTGTCGGTGCTGCCGATCGCCATCGACATCCTCCGCCGCCGACGCAGGGCGTAGTCTGCCGCTGTGGAAGTGATGAGCGGGCTCGTTCCGACGATCGTCGCTCTGGTGCTGCTGGCGGCCATCGCCGTGGCCGGGCTCAGCGCGGCACGGGTGCCCCGGGCACCCGCCCCCGTGTGGGCGATTCTGCGGGGCACGCTGCAACTCGCGGCGCTCAGCCTGGTGCTCAGCGGCATCATCGGCAACCCCGTGTGGGTGGCCGTGGGGCTGCTGGTGATGTTCACGGCGGCGGTCTACACGGCCTCGCGGCGCATCCACGCCGACCGGCGACAGACGATGGCGGTGGGCCTGTCGATGCTCGCGGGCAACGCTGCCGTGCTTGTCATCGTCTTCACGACCGGGGCGATCGAGTTCTCGCCGCGCTACGCGCTCGCCATCGGCGGAATCATCGTCGGCAACACCATGAGCATCGCCACGCTCACCGGCAGAACCTTTCGCGCATCGGTGCGCGACCACTGGAGTGAAGTCGAGGGCTGGCTGGCCCTCGGCGCTCGGCCCATCGAGTCGACCAGACAGCTGGCGCGCAGCGCGATCTACTCGGCCATGGTGCCCTCCATCGACCAGACGAAGACCACCGGAATCGTGGTGTTGCCGGGAGCATTCGTCGGCGCCATCTTCGGGGGCTCGTCACCACTTGAGGCGGGCCGTTTTCAGATCGTGGTGCTGGCGGGCATCCTCGCCGGCGCCACCATCACGGCGACGCTGCTGGTGCGCCTGATTGGGTCTGTCGCACAGAGGCCCGACGAGGAGACGCCCTGAGCTGGGGTCATTTCGAACAGGAGGCAGGCCGGGGCATCACTCGGCGGCACACCTGACAGAATTGAGCGCATGAGCGAATTCGTGACCGGCCGCTACCGCCACTTCAAAGGCGGCCTCTATCACGCGATCGGCACGGCCACAGATTCGGAGACGCTCGCCGAGATGGTGATCTACCGGGCCGAAGTGTTGGAAGGCCTCTGGGTCAGGCCGCGGCACATGTTCGAAGAGATCGTCGAGATCGAGGGCGCGACGGTGTCGCGTTTCACCCTTCTCGCCGAGCCCGAGGCGTAGACACCCGGCCAAAGTTTCGGCGGGTAGGGTGATCCGAGCACCAATCGCCACGCTCGAAGGAGATCCCCCATGCCCACAACAGTGACCGGCGTCATCGCCCGATCCAAGGGCTCGCCCGTCGAACTCGTCTCAATCGTCGTGCCCGATCCCGGGCCGGGCGAAGCGGTTGTCGACATCGAGACCTGCGGGGTGTGCCACACCGACTACCACTACCGCGAGGGCGGCATCAGCGACGACTTTCCCTTTCTGCTCGGCCACGAGGCCGCGGGCAGAGTCAGCGCCATCGGCGACGGTGTCACGAATGTGAAGGTCGGCGACTTCGTCGTGCTGAACTGGCGCGCCGTCTGCGGCGAGTGCCGCGCCTGCGTGCGCGCCGAGCCGTGGTACTGCTTCAACACGTTCAATGCGACCCAGAAGATGACGCTCGAAGACGGTACCGAGCTGAGCCCCGCTCTCGGTATCGGCGCGTTCGCCGAGAAGACGCTCGTGCACTCGAAGCAGTGCACGAAGGTCGACCCGGCCGCCGACCCCGCTGCGGTCGGCTTGCTCGGCTGCGGCATCATGGCGGGCCTCGGTGCCGCGATGAACACCGGCAACGTGGGGCGCGGCGATTCGGTCGCCGTGATCGGCTGCGGTGGCGTGGGAACAGCCGCCATCGTCGGCGCCGAACTGGCTGGTGCGAGCACCATCATCGCCATCGACCGCGACCCGAAGAAGCTCGTCACCGCCCAGAGACTCGGCGCCACCCATGTCATCGATTCGAGCAGTCTCGACGAGGCCGGGGTCGTCGCCGCAGTGCAGGCGCTCACCAATACCTTCGGCGCCGACGTCGTGATCGATGCGGTCGGCCGTCCCGACACCTGGCGTCAAGCGTTCTACGCCCGCGACCTCGCTGGCACGGTGGTGCTCGTGGGCGTGCCCACGCCCGACATGATGCTCGAGATTCCCCTGCTCGACGTCTTCGGCCGCGGCGGCTCGCTCAAATCGAGCTGGTACGGCGACTGCCTGCCCGAACGCGACTTCCCGATGCTCACCGACCTGTTTCTGCAGGGCCGCCTGCCGCTGGGCGAGTTCGTGTCTGAGCGCATCGCGATCACCGACATCGAGCAGGCCTTCACGAGCATGGCGCGCGGCGACGTACTGCGCTCGGTGGTGGTGATCTGATGACCGCCCGCATCGAGAACCTCGTGACGAACGGCACCTTCAGCCTCGACGGCGGCACCTGGAACGTCGACAACAACGTCTTCATCATCGGCGACAACACCGAGTGCATCGTCATCGATGCGGCACACGACGCGGCGGGCATCCTCGCGGCCGTCGGCAACCGTTCGCTGAAGGCAATCCTGCTGACCCATGCGCACGACGACCACATCGACGCGGTCGCCGCGGTGAAGGCTGCAACCGGCGCACCAGTACTGTTGAACGACGGCGACCGGATGCTCTGGCACGCGGTCTACCCCGACACCGAGCCCGACGCCGCCCTCGTCGACGGCGAGATCGTCACCGTAGCCGGGGTCGACATCGAGGTGCTGCATACCCCCGGGCACTCCCCCGGTGCCGTGTGCTTCTACGCTCCCAGCCTCAACACCCTGTTCAGCGGCGACACCCTCTTCAACGGCGGACCGGGGGCAACCGGCCGCTCGTACAGCGACTTTCCCACAATCATCGAATCGATCACGACACGGTTGCTCACGCTCCCCGCCGGCACCGTCGTGCTCACCGGGCACGGCGACTCGACAACCATCGGCAGCGAGTCACCTCACCTCGACGAGTGGATCGCCCGCGGGCACTAACCCCGAACACCCGCGCTGAGCGCCAACCCGGTGAGGAGAGCCGCCAAGCCGTCTTCGAAGGTGTGCTCGGCCGCAACGTTGTAGTCGGCCGAGCGATAGTGCCCGACCGCCCGGCTGAACACCGGCGCGTCTGCCGACAACTCGCCGGGGTCGAGCAGTGATTCGGGTGCCTGCGCGTCGAACGCCGACCCGTAGATGAACGACTCGATCGCGATGATCGCCGGCACGATGCGCTCAAGTGGCCATCCGCCGGCGAGCAGGCCCGCCGCCACCGCTTCATACATGGCGATGGTCTGGGGCGCGCCGCCGATGGGGGTCTTCGCGATGGCTTCGACGAACTGGTTGTTGTCTCGCATGACGCGCCAGTAGTTTCGCGCCCACACGATCGTCGCCGAACGCCAGTCGATCTCGCCAAAGGCACTCAGGTCGATCATCTGCATCAGCCGGTCTTCGACCCAGCGCAGAATCATGTTCTTCGAATCGGCGTGGTTGTAGAGGGCTGCGGCAGAAACCCCGAGCGCACTGGCGAGGCCGGCCATCGTCAAGCCATCGGGGCCCTTGCTTCGAATCAGGCGCATCGCCGCATCAGTGATGCGCTTGCGGTTCAGCAGCGCGGTCGCCGGTCGACCGGCGCCCCGGTGATGGTCGACAGGATGCACGTCATTCCTTTGTTCGCTGTTCAACATTAACTTGCAATCGTGCATCTGCTCCAGTACTTTGCTAAATTAACGCCGTTTATTTTAGGCGTTGGATCTTAAGGAGGAGATCGAATGGTCACCGAGATACGTGAAGTCGACGTTGTGGTTGTGGGTGCCGGTGTAACCGGGCTCACCGCGGCCACCGAATTGAGTCGGTCGGGCCAGCGTGTGCTCGTTCTCGAGGCCCGAGACCGAGTGGGCGGCAGAGTCTGGACCGACACCGTCGACGGCCAGCTGTATGAGATCGGTGGCCAGTGGGTCTCACCCGATCAGACCGCTCTTCTTGAAACGCTCGACACCCTCGGGCTCGAGACGTACTCCCGCTACCGCGAGGGTGAGAGTGTCTACATCGGTACTGACGGCGAAGCGCGGCGGTTCACCGGCGAGATCTTTCCGGCAAGCCAGCACACCCGTGACGAGATCGAGCGCCTCATAATTCTGCTCGACGAGCTGACGGCGGCGACCGACCCTGCCGCACCGTGGTCACAGCCGCGGGCCGCAGAGTTCGATCACGTCTCGTTTCTGAGCTGGCTCGAATCTCAGACCGACGATGCAGAGGCCCGGGCCAACATCGCGCTCTTCATCGCCGACGCCATGCTCACGAAGCCGGCGCACGCCTTCTCGCTGCTCCAGGCGCTGCTGATGGCGGCAAGCGCCGGCTCGTTCAGCAACCTGGTCGACGCCGACTTCATTCTCGACAAGCGCGTCATCGGAGGCCTGCAGCGGGTGCCCCTCTCGCTCGCTGAACGGCTCGGCGAGGGCGTCGTTCTTCTCGGCCAGCCGGTGCGATCGATCGCCTGGCAGAACGACTCGGTCATCGTCTCGACCGACACCCTCGAGGTGCGTGCCGCCCACGTGATCGTTGCAGTGCCGCCGAACCTCTACTCACGCATCGACTACATTCCGGCGCTGCCCCGGCTTCGCCAGCAGGCAGCCCAGCATCAGTCGCTCGGCTTGGTCATCAAGGTTCACGCAAGCTACGAAACTCCGTTCTGGCGCGACAAAGGCCTGTCGGGAACGGCGTTCAGCCCGTACCAGATCGTGCACGAGGCGTACGACAACTCGAACTACGGAGAGACCCGAGGCACGCTCGTCGGCTTCGTCTCCGATGAGAAGGCCGACCGCATGCTCACCCTCGACGCCGAAGACCGCCGAGCCCAGATTCTTGCTTCGCTGGCCGCATACTTCGGCCCAGAAGCCCTTGCTCCGGCCGTCTATTTCGAGAGCGACTGGGCGGCAGAAGAGTGGACCCAGGGCGCCTACGCCACCAGTTTCGACCTGGGTGGGCTCACCCGTTACGGCGCCCTGCAACTCGAGCCTGTCGGCCCCATCCGTTTCGGGTCGAGTGACCTGGCCGCAGAGGGATACCAACACGTCGACGGCGCCATTCGTGTGGGCCGCCGCATCGCCGCCGAGATTCTTAGCCAGTAGAACCCAGCCAACAGATCACAAAGGAGTGACCATCAAACGCATGACGAACAACACGGTGCCCGCATCATCGTCGACGGGTATGGATGCCCCCCTCGACTCGAGTTCAGACGGGCTGGCCGGCAAGGGGCTCTCGGCCAAAGGCCTGTCTGCCGGCACAATCGGCATTCTCGGGGCGACCGTCATCGGTATCTCGTGCATCGCTCCGGCGTACACGCTCACCGCGTCGCTCGGGCCCACCGTGGCCGTCGTCGGAACTCAGATGCCGGGCATCTTTCTCGTCGGCTTTCTGCCGATGCTGCTCGTCGCCCTCGGCTACCGCGAACTGAACCACGCCATGCCCGACAGCGGCACCTCGTTCACCTGGGCAACCAGGGCGTTCGGCCCCTGGGTGGGGTGGCTCGGCGGCTGGGGCCTCATCGTCGCAACGGTGGTGGTGCTCTCGAACCTCGCGGGCGTCGCCGTCGACTTCTTCTATCTGGCGCTCGCTCAGATCTTCGGCAACCCCAGCCTGGCTGACCTCGCGCTGAATCTGCCCCTCAATATCGTGACCTGTCTGGCCTTCATGGTGGCCGCCTGTTATGTGGCCTATCGCGGCATGGAGGCGACGAAGGCCGTTCAGTACTGGCTCGTGGGCTTTCAGCTCATTGTTCTCGTCTGGTTCACGGTGGCGGCGATCGTGCACGTCTCGAACGGCTCAGCCTTCGACGCGACATCGTTCAGTCTCGACTGGTTCAACCCATTTGCCGTGCCGACCTTCTCGGCCTTCGCGGCCGGAGTCTCGCTCTCGATCTTCATCTTCTGGGGGTGGGACGTGACCCTCACCATGAACGAAGAGACGAAGAACCCCAAAACCACCCCCGGCCGCGCTGCCACCCTCACGGTCGTCATCATCTTCGTTCTCTACGTGGCCGTCGCCGTAGCAGCGCTGATGTTCTCCGGTATCGGCGCCGGGGCGCTCGGCCTCGGCAACGCCGACATTTCAGGCAACGTCTTGGCGGCCCTCGCCGGCCCGATCATGGGCCCCTTCGCCATTCTGCTGTCGCTGGCCGTGCTCTCGAGTTCGGCGGCATCGCTGCAGTCGACGTTCGTCGGCCCGGCTCGCACCATGCTGGCCATGGGTCACTACCAGGCCTTCCCCAAGCGATTCGCGTCGATCACCCAGCGCTACAAGTCGCCCGGCTTCGCCACCGTGGTTGCAGGGGCGGTGGCCTGGGGCTTCTACGCCGTCATGCGGGTGCTGTCTCAGAACGTGCTCACCGACACGATCCTCACGCTCGGCATGATGATCTGCTTCTACTACGGCGTGACGGCATTCGCGTGCGTCTGGTACTTTCGCCGAAACGCATTCGAGAGCATCCGTTCGTTCTTCTTCAAATTCCTGGCGCCGCTCGTGGGGGGCGTCATTCTGGCGGTGATCTTCGTGACCACTCTCATCGACTCGGCGAACCCCGACTTCGGCAGCGGTTCGAATGTCGCCGGGCTCGGCCTGGTGTTCATTCTGGGCATCTGCCTTCTGCTGGCCGGAGTCGTTCTGATGTTCGTCATGCGGGCGGTGAACCCCGCGTTCTTCACCGGCCAGACGCTGACCCGCGATCTCTCACCCGCCACCGAGCGACCGGCCGAGACTCCAGCAGGTCAGACGTCATAGAGATTGAGCGATGAGAGCAGGGCCCACAACTCAGCCCGGTCTTGAAAGCGTTCCAGGTCGAGCCCGACGAGCTGGCCGAGCTCGGCCATGCGCGCCTTCAGGCTGTGGCGGTGAATGTGAAGCTCCCGGGCGGCCGGATCCCAGGCGGCGTTGTGGCCGAGCCAGACCACCGCGTCGGTGAGCAGAGCCGAGCCGTGGGCCGACGCCCGCAGCACCGAAAGCCGGGCATCCGCGATTTCGGCCACGCTCGACGAGGCGAGCAGCCCGAGAAAGCTGGCTGACACGAGTTCGCTGAACTGCGTCGCCTCACCCGGGTTCGTGCGCTCGAGCGCCCGCCGGGCCTGAACGACGCCGATGGCAAGACTCTGCCAGCCAATGGCGTCAGAGACCCCCGCGCTTCCCCCTCGACGACGGATGAACGCCGCCAGATCAGGCCAGTACGACGGCTCAATGAGCAGCGTGAGCCGCGTGGGGCCGCCCGTAATGAACAATCGATTGTGGGGTTCGGATGCCCGGCGTTCGAGTGCGTCACGAAGCGCCGGGCGGCTGAGGTCGAGACGCACCTCGACCACTCGTAAGCGCTCCCCCGGCATGCCGGCCGCAATCGCTTCGATGGCACGGCGAACCTCGACGACACGACCGTCACGCAGCAGCAGGAAGAGCTGCTCCATCAGAGCCCGAAGGCTCACCCGCAGGCTCTGCCGGTGTTCGAGCGAGACTTCGGCGAGGGCAACCAGAGTGGTCACCACCGAGAAGTCCGCCGAATCGAAAGGTTCGGCGCGGCTGAGTACCAGCGCGCCGGTGAGCGATCCGGTGCTGCCCAGCGTCTGCACGGTGACGAATTCACCTGCCACCACACGATCGCTGCGCGAGCGATGCTGGGCGCCGAGCAGCCGGCCGAGGTGCGCCACGACTTCGTCGGGAACCGTGCTGTGGCCGATTCCGGATGCCGCTGCAGCATCGGTGAGTTCGGCATCGGCATCGAACAGGGCGATCTCACACGCGAGGTGGTCGGCTGTTTTCTGAATCGCGGCCCGCACGCCGCCGGCGCCGAGGGCCGCCACCGAAACCGCGTTCTGCGTGGCGAGAGCCCAGTCGACGCGGCTGCGGGCCTCTGCGGCCTGAACGCCCGCCACCCACTGGCTGATCGCGATGAACGGGGTGCGATACGGCACTTCGACCAGCGGCAGGTCGGCGCTCCGGCAGGCGGCCTCGAGGGCAGCGGGGGTTCCGGCACGAATGACCTCAGTGCCGAACCCCAGCGCCACGACTCCGGCTCGTACCAGGCGTTCGACGTAATCGCTGTAATACAGCTCGCTGTCGTTGTCAGGAAACTGGCGGCCGGTCGTGAGGAGCATCTGGCCGGGCGAGAGAAAGGGCGACGGGTCTTCGAGGTCTGAACTGTGCACCCAGCCGATGACGGCAGCGCTTTCGTCGTGCGCAGACCGCTCGGTGACACCGAACGCGTCGTGATCGACGAGCGATCGGAGTGTTGCGGGCACAGCGCCCTCCGTTCTGCCAGTGTGGCATCAGCCTCGAGATACTGAACCAGTATGGCACTGTATCGGTGAGCATCCGGAAGCCAGACTGGTTCCCTGACCACCTGATGCGATTGGACAATAATGACGTTGACCACCGAGGCCACAGAGCCTCTACAGCTCGGCGGGCCACAGCTGGCGCAGCGCCGCAACCTCGTCACCGAGATTCCTGGGCCGCGTTCGCGCGCTCTCACGGCACGCAAGACTGCGGCCGTGGCACGGGGCGTGGGCGTCACCCTGCCCATCTACGTGCAGGCGGCCGGCGGCGGCGTGGTTCTCGACATCGATGGCAACACGTTGATCGACCTCGGCTCGGGCATTGCTGTCACCGGCGTCGGCAACGCGGCCCCAGCGGTGGTTGCCGCTGTCACCCACCAGGTGGCGCAGTTCACCCACACCTGCTTCACTATCACCGGGTACGAGGGCTACGTCGAG
The DNA here is from genome assembly GCF_035018625.1 of Subtercola sp. RTI3. Classification (NCBI taxonomy): domain Bacteria; kingdom Bacillati; phylum Actinomycetota; class Actinomycetes; order Micrococcales; family Microbacteriaceae; genus Subtercola; species Subtercola sp. RTI3. Next base: position 64,827 of record NZ_JASJXO010000010.1, read on the forward strand.
GTGGCCGAACTGTTGAACTCCTTGACTCCCGGGAGCCATGAGAAGCGCAGCGCGCTGTTCAACTCGGGCGCCGAAGCCGTGGAGAACGCAGTGAAGATCGCGCGGTACTTCACCGGCAAGCAGGCCGTCGTCGCCTTCGACCACGCCTACCACGGCCGCACGAACCTCACGATGGCACTCACCGCGAAGTCGATGCCGTACAAGAGCGGCTTCGGGCCGTTCGCCGGCGAGGTCTACCGGGCTCCGATGTCGTACCCGTTTCGCGACGGCGACCTGGCGGGCCCCGAGGCGGCACGCCGCGCCATCAGCCAGATCGAGAAGCAGATCGGCGCAGCAAACCTTGCCGCCGTCATCATCGAGCCGATTCTCGGCGAAGGCGGTTTCATCGTTCCCGCCCCCGGCTTTCTGCCGGCCATCGCCGCGTGGTGCCTCGCGAACGGCGTGGTGTTCATCGCCGACGAAGTACAGACCGGGTTCGCGCGCACGGGTGCTCTCTTCGCCTCTGAACACGAGGGGCTCGTTCCCGACCTCATCGTGACGGCCAAGGGAATCGCCGGCGGGTTGCCGCTCTCGGCGGTCACCGGCCGTGCCGAGATAATGGATGCCGCCCACGTGGGCGGCCTCGGCGGCACCTACGGAGGCAACCCGATCGCCTGCGCGGCGGCGGTGGCGAGCATCCGGAGCTATCAGGATGACGGCCTCATCGAGCGCGCGCGCCAGATCGAGACCGTGCTGCGTGACGAGCTGCAGGCGATCGCCCGTGTCGACCGACGCGTGGGCGACGTGCGGGGGCGCGGCGCAATGGTGGCCATCGAACTCGTCGACCCCGAGACGAACGAGCCCGATGCGGCGCTGACCTCTCGCGTGGCGCAGGCGGCCCACGCCGACGGCGTCATCCTGCTCACCTGCGGAACGTATGGCAACGTGATTCGATTTCTGCCCCCGCTCACCATCTCTGACGGACTGCTTCGCGACGGCATCTCCGTGGTGCGAAAGGCACTGGCCACCTCATGACACTCACTCAGCCCTCCCTCACTCAGCCCTCCCCCACTCAGCCCGCCGTCGTTCAGACCGGCTTGACCGGCCGCACCTCGGCCCTCGACGATGCCCAGGCCCAGCTCGCCGAGGCCGCGGCCGCTCTCGGCTACGACGAAGGCCTTCACACGATGCTCGCGAAGCCGCGCCGCGAGCTCACGGTGACGATTCCGCTACGGCGAGACGACGGCAGCATGCAGGTGCTGACGGGGTACCGCGTTCAGCACAACATCTCGCGCGGGCCCGCCAAGGGGGGCCTGCGCTACAGCCCGGATGTGACCCTCGACGAGGTGCGCGCCCTGGCCATGTGGATGACCTGGAAGTGTGCGCTGCTCGACGTGCCCTACGGCGGCGCAAAGGGCGGAATCGCCCTCGACCCACGGCAGTACAGCATCGGTGAACTCGAACGCGTGACCCGCCGGTACACGAGCGAGATTCTGCCCATCATCGGGCCGCAGCAAGACATCCAGGCCCCCGACATCGGCACCGACGAGCGTACGATGGCCTGGATCATGGACACCTACTCGGTGAGCCAGGGCCACACCGTGCCCGGCATCGTCACCGGTAAGCCGCTCAGCCTCGGCGGGTCGCTCGGCCGTGCCAGCGCAACCTCGCGCGGGGTCGTGCACATCGCGAAGGCGGCACTTCACAGCCTCGGCATTCGGGTCGACGGGTCGACCGCGGCAATTCAGGGCTTCGGCAAGGTCGGGCGTGACGCAGCCCGTTTTCTGGCCGACGAAGGCGCCCGGGTCGTGGCGGTGAGCGACCAGTACGGCGCCATTCACCGGGCGGCCGGGCTCGACATCCACGCGCTGGGTGCGCACGTCGATGCCACCGGCTCCGTCGTGGGCTTCGGCAGCGCCGACGAACTGGAGGCGGCAGATCTACTCGAACTCGATGTCGATCTGCTGGTGCCCGCTGCGGTCGAGGGTGTCATCCATGAGGGCAATGCCGCGAGCATCCGGGCCCGCATCATCGTCGAAGGCGCGAATGGGCCAACCTCGCGTGCGGCCGATGCGATTCTGGCATCACATGGCGTGCTCGTCGCACCCGACATTCTCGCGAACGCCGGCGGCGTGATCGTGTCGTACTTCGAATGGGTTCAGGCGAACCAGTCGTACCGTTGGCAGGCACGTGACGTTGAGGCACGTCTGGAAGAGCGGATGCTCGCCGCCTGGGCCGCCGTGAACGAACACGCACGGGCGCACGAGCTCACCCTTCGGGCAGCGGCAACGCGCCTCGCAGTGGCGCGGGTCACCGAAGCCCACCGCCTGCGGGGACTCTACCCGTGAGCGGCGCCGCCCGCAGCCGAACCCGTCACATGGCCCTCTCGTTAGGCCTGGCGCTGGACCGCACCCACCCGAATTTGAAGGAGCTCTCGTGACGACCATCACCGAATCCGCCCTGCTCGACGCCGTACCCGGTTTGCTGTTCATCGGTGGCGAGTGGGTGCCGAGCGAGACGGGCAGAACGCTCGACGTCTTCGACCCGGCAACCGGCCAGGTGTTGAAGAGCATCGCCGACGCGACTCCCGCCGACGGCATTCGCGCCCTCGATGCCGCGGCTGCCGCCGCTGACGACTGGGCCGCCACGGCACCCCGGGTGCGCGGCGAAATACTGCGCGGCACTTTCGACCTTCTCACAAGTCGCTCTGATGAGGCCGCCCTGCTGATGACGCTCGAGATGGGCAAACCGCTGGCCGAATCCGCCGGCGAGGTGGTCTATGGGGCAGAGTTTCTGCGCTGGTTCAGCGAAGAGGCCGTTCGCATCTCGGGGCGCTTCGGGCAGAACCCTGAAGGCACCGGGCAGATCATCGTCTCCCAGCGCCCGGTCGGCCCCGCGCTGCTCATCACACCGTGGAACTTTCCGCTCGCAATGGCGACCCGCAAGATAGCGCCAGCGCTGGCAGCCGGATGCACGGTGGTTGTCAAACCGGCAGAGCTGACGCCTCTCACCACCCTGTACCTCGCCACGCTCTTCAGAGAGGCCGGGCTGCCGGCCGGCGTTCTGAACGTCATCACCACATCGAACTCGGCAGCGGTCTCGGGCCCGATCATCGCCGACCCACGACTACGCAAGCTGAGTTTCACCGGCTCGACCGCCGTCGGCCGAAAGTTGATCGCGCAGGCCGCCGAGAACGTACTGCGCACGTCGATGGAGTTGGGCGGCAACGCGCCGTTCATCGTGTTCGGCGACGCAGACCTCGACAAGGCGGTGCAGGGGGCGATGGCGGCGAAGTTCCGTAACATCGGGCAGGCCTGCACCGCTGCCAACCGCTTCATCGTGCACCGCTCGATTGCGGCCCCGTTCGCCGAGGCCGTCGCCGAACGGGTCGGTACATTCACCCTCGGGCGGGGCACCGAGCCCGGAGTGAATATCGGTCCGCTCATCAACGACAGCGCTGTCGACAAGGTCGACGAGCTGGTTCGTGATGCGCTCGGCCGTGGCGCGCGGCTCGTAGCGGGCGGCCACCGGCCAGAACGCATCGGCAGCTTCTACGAGCCGACCGTCATCACGAACACCCCGGCGGGAAGCGACATTCTGCGCGAGGAGATCTTCGGGCCGGTGCTCTCGATCGTCGAGTTCGATACTGAGGAGGAGGCAGTTGCGCTGGCAAATGACACCCAGTACGGGCTGGTCAGTTACGTCTTCACCGAGAACCTGGCGCGCGGGCACCGCATGATCGAAAAGCTCGACACTGGCATGATGGGCCTGAACGTGGGTGTGCTGTCGAACGCCGCCGCGCCCTTCGGCGGTGTGAAACAATCGGGGCTCGGCCGGGAGGGCGGAGCCGAAGGCATTCACGAATATCTCTCGACCAAGTACACCCTGATTCCGAATTGAAAGGCACCATGAGCATTTACAGTGTTGTGAATCCCGCCACCGCAGAAACCGGTGTCGAGTATCCGTTGATCTCCGACTCAGATCTCGTGGGTGCCATCGAGCGTGCCGATACCGTTCATCGTCAGTGGTCGCGGCCGTCGAGCATCGCCGACCGGGCCGCCCTGGTGGCCCGCGTCGCCGAGCTGCACACCGAGCGCCGTCAGCAGCTGGCTGAAACGGCCGTGCGAGAGATGGGAAAGCCCCTAGACCAGGCCCTGGCCGAGGTCGACTTCAGCGCCGAGATCTACGCGTACTACGCCGAGAACGCCGAACAGTTTCTGCAAGACGAACCCATCTCTCTCCGAGGGGGCGCCGGCTCTGCACTCGTTCGGCGCAGTTCGCTCGGAGTGCTGCTCGGCATCATGCCGTGGAATTTCCCGCTGTACCAGGTTGCCCGGTTCGCCGGCCCCAACCTGATCGTGGGCAACACCATTCTCCTGAAACACGCACCCCAGTGCCCCGAAACCGCGATCGCTCTCGAGCAGCTGTTTCTCGACGCGGGGTTCCCAGCGAACGCCTACACGAATCTCTTCGCGTCGAACGAGCAGATCGAGACGGTAATAGCAGACCCCCGCGTGCAGGGCGTCTCGCTCACCGGATCGGAACGCGCCGGTGCGGCCGTCGCCGAGATCGCGGGGCGCAACCTCACCAAAGTCGTGCTGGAGCTGGGCGGCTCCGACCCGTTCATCCTCCTGAGTACCGACGACCTCGATGGTGCCGTCGAAGCCGCTGTTGCGGCGCGACTGGATAACAACGGCCAGTCGTGCAACGCGGCAAAACGGTTCATCGTCGCTGACGATCTCTACGAGTCGTTCCTCGGCAAGTTCGTGACCGCACTCTCGGCCGTGCAGCCACAGAACCCGACCGACGAGACGACGAAGCTGGGTCCGCTGTCGTCGACCGCAGCGGCAGACCGGCTCGCAGAGCAGCTCGAGCGCGCTGTGCAAGCAGGTGCCGTGATTGCGGGCCCGCACGAGAGAAACGGAACGTTCTTCTCGCCCGCAGTGCTGACATCCATCACACCCGAGAACCCGGCCTACCGTGAAGAGTTCTTCGGGCCCGTTGCCGCCGTCTATCGTGCCGCCGACGAAGACGACGCAGTGCGCGTGGCGAACGACACCCCGTTCGGGCTCGGTTCGTACGTGTTCACCACTGACGAAGCTCAGGCGCTGCGGGTAGCCGACCGGCTCGACGCGGGCATGGTGTTCGTCAACACTGTGCTCGCCGACTCACCCGAGCTGCCGTTCGGCGGTGTCAAACGTTCCGGCTTCGGCCGGGAGCTCGGCAGGCTCGGCGCCGAAGAGTTCGTGAACAAGAAGCTCATCCGAATCGGTTGAGCGGGGTCAGAAGCTGAGCACGCCCGGGGCGAGCGCCGCTGTCTGGTCGCCGCCGTCTGGTCTCCGCTGAACGTGTCGCCGCGAAGTGGGTGACACATGGCGACGTATTCCGTCACGCCCTGAAACAAAACGTTTCGCGGGCGGTTGAGGGGGCACGCTTAGGCCATCCGCACCACTGAGCAGGAGGCTCCCATGACGATCACTGACACTGCGTCACCCACGACGAACAATTCCGGCCCAGAGAATCGTTGGGCGAACCAAGCCCGACCGTCTACCGCAGCGGGCTGGATTCGGCGAGCGGCCGAGGTCAGCACGATTCTCGCTGCTGACGCGGTCGAACGCGACAACGCCAATCAGCCGCCGTTCGCCGAGGTGCAGCTGCTGAAGAACTCGGGGCTCGTCACACTGCTCGGGCCCGCCGGGCACGGAGGTGGCGGCGAGACGTGGGACACCGCGTACCGGGTCATTCGTGAGGTGGCTCGCGGCGATGGATCCATCGGGCAGTTGCTCGGATACCACTACCTCTGGGCGTGGGCAGCTCGCCTCGTCGCCACCGAAGACCAGATCTCCGCCGTCGAAGAGCTCTACACGACCAACAACCTTCTGTTCGGCGGTGCAGTGAACCCCCGCGACAGTGACCTCACCATCGTCGAAGAGGGCGACGAGCTCGTGTTCACCGGTCACAAGTCGTTCTCGACCGGCGGTCGAGTCTCCGATCTGACGGTGCTCGAAGGAATTCTCGAAGGCACAGACACCCATATCTTCGCGATCGTGCCAACAGAGCAGCCGGCTATTGTCTTCGGCAACGACTGGAACAACCTCGGTCAGCGCCTCACCGAATCGGGTTCAGTAGACATTCGCGGAGTGCGTGTCGACTGGGCCTCCGCGGCCGGATTCGTCGGCAAAGTCTTTCAGCCGTTGGTGTACAACACGTTGAATGTGCCCACAATCCAGCTCGTATTCGCAAACTTCTATCTGGGTATCGCGCAGGGCGCCATCGCGACCGCAACCGAGTACACCCGCGAGAAGACACGGTCGTGGCCGTATGGCGGCGACAACAAGCCGTCGGCCAGTGAGGAATGGTACCTGCTCGAAGGTTACGGCGAGTTGGCATCGAAGCTGTGGGCAGACGAGGCCCTCATCGACAAGGCCGGTGCCGAGATCAGCGCCGTGCTCCATGCTCCGCGGGAGACACTGACCGAGCGTCGCCGGGGCGAAATCGCCGTGCTGATTGCCGCCGCGAAACTGCGCATCGCAGAAGACGGCCTCGAAGTGACGACGAAGGTATTCGAGCTGACGGGGGCCCGGGCATCCTCGAACACCGTCGGTCTCGACATCTTCTGGCGCAACCTTCGAACCCACACCCTTCACGATCCCCTGCCCTACAAGAAACGCGAAGTCGGCCAGTACGTGCTGCTCAACGAGATTCCCGAGCCGAGCTGGTACACCTAAGCGTCACCGGATGCACGGCTCCCGGTGACGGGGACGGGGACGGGGTCAGGGTCGGCGGGCACAACGGTCGACACCGGCCCAACAAGCGGAAGGCCCGGCCTCAGACGCACTGCGCTGAGACCGGGCCTTCACCTTCGATGCCGACTACTCGATTGCGCCAGTTCGTCGGTGACGGCGGAGAACGAAACCAGCAATTCCCGCCAGCAGCAGCAGTACGCCTGCCGACATCGGAACAATGACATCGTTGCCGGTCTCAGCGAGCGACGACGTCTTCGACGCCGCAACTGCGGTTGCTGTCGGGGCCGCGGCCACCACGGCAGGTGCTGCTGTCGGTGTTGCGGTTGGAGTCGGTGTCACGACGGCAACCGCAGGAACAGCGATGGTGGCATCGATACTCGTGTACTCGCCCCACGCATCGGTGGCGTAGACCGTGAACGACGTCGTGCCGCCCGTCGTAGGGGTTCCCGTGATCGCGCCGGTAGTCGGGTCGAGCGTGAGCCCGTCAGGCAGAGATCCCGCAGCGACCGAGTAAGTCACCGCACCCTCCGCCGTTGCTCCCACGGTCGATGCATACGTCGTGCCGACGGTGCCGTCGGTCGTGTATGCCCCCGTGATGACGGGGCACTGGAACTTGCCTGAGTAGTGAAAATCGATACCCCAGCCGGTACCACTCGCAGTGCCCATTTCTACGGCGATCATGTAGTCCGCTGTAGCCGTCGACCCCGTGGCGACGTCGCCGAGAGCATACGTCGGAAGCGCATCCGTGGGGCTGAGGCTGAACGGATCGCCGGGCTCGCTGAGCACGCCGTTGGACGCCACTGTCTTGTACGTCATCGGGCTGGCGCTGCCAGCTTGGGTCGCGTAGACCGAGTACCCGAGGTAGGTCGCATCGGCGCCGTCTTGTCCCGTGTTGTACGTCGCGCTGAGATCAGCGTTGATCAGAAACTGTTTGTTCGCTTCATCCCACTTCATGAACTCCCAGTCTGCCTGTGGCTGGGAAGCCGCGGCGCCGCAGACGCGGAGGATGGCAGAAACAATGCTCCTCCGATGGCCAGGCCGGCAACTGCGACTCCGGCGGTTGTGCGTTTGATTCTCATGTGCTCTTTTCCCCTGCAGGCGGATGTCCGATTTGGAATTCATCACGCCCTCACCTGAAGAGACACGGATTGACGCGTAGCGGAGGATCACAGTCCGTGGTGGCCCTGGTGCGTCATCCATCTACGGCGGCCACGTTGAGCGCCGCCCGGCTCCCGGTGCGTGAACCAGCAGGCACAACGACAACGGGGCACATCCCGTGCGAGGCGCATTCGGCGCTGACCGAACCGAGGAGAAGCCCGACGAACCCACCACGGCCGCGTGAGCCGACGACCACCATCGAGGCGTCCTTCGATCTTCTGATCAACTCCTCGGCAGGCTGCGACAGAACTGCCTGCAGAGTGACAGCGACCCGCGGATGCGCGTCGATGAGGCTCTGAGTTTCAGAGACGAGGTCGCGGCGCACCTGCGCTGTCACGTCATCGAATGAGTGACCATGACCGAATTCGTCGATGGACTCTCGGGGGATGCGGTCGATGCTCCACGTGCGAACGACCGTGACGGGTGCGCCGAGATCTTCTGCCGCGGCCAGCGCCCACGCCAGAGCGTCGTCGGCATTCGCTGAGCCGTCGTACCCGACCACCAGCGCACCGCCCCGCGCTGACAGCGGGTGCTCGGTCTGATCGGAGCCTGCGCCTGCGCCTGCAGCGGTGTGGTCGGCGTGGATGACGATGGCCGGGCAGTGCGAGTGGGCGGCGCACTGCGCGCTCACGGAGCCCAGGAGCAGGCCAGCGAAACCGCCGTGTCCTCGACTGCCGACGATGAGAGCATCGGCGGTGCGACTCTCGTCGAGGAGGTTCCGGGCGGCGGACCCTTCTCTCACGGTCTGCTCGTACCAATCGGGAAGAACGTGCCCGAAGACCTCCTTGGAGGCCATCCGGAGCTGGAACTCTGCGTCCTTCTCCGGAGACCAGGTCACCGGCAGCGGGTTGTAGGAGATGGGGTAGCTCCATACTGACACTGCTCGAAGGCGCCCATGCCTCCTCTCTGCGTACTCTTTCGCGAATGCGAGTGCAGCGACAGAAGATCGCGAGCCGTCGACACCGACGACGATGAGAGGGTGGGTGCGTCCGTTGATGTCCATGCGTCCACTGTGCCCTTCCTGTGGATCGTCGAATAGAGTCAAAGGTCCCCACGACGCCTCACACTGCCGGTGCTGCGGCCCGAAGCCCGTCGGCGACCTTCTTGCCGAGTCCGGCATCCACCAGGGTCCAGTACTCGATAACGCGTTGCTGCATCTCAGACGTCACACCATCGCTGGCGTGGCCGACGATGTTGGCAGCGAGGTGCTCCCGGTCGGTGTCGTCCATCACGTTCCGATAGAGCGACCCGGCCTGACCGAAGTCGTCGTCTTCGGAGTGCTTCTCGTAGGCGTAACGGCCGAGCTCACCCGACTCGACCCACCACGTCAGATCGGCACCTCTCTGCGGATCAGCAACCGGGCCACCGAACGAGTTCGGGGCGTACACAGGCTGAGCGCCTGAGTGCTTGTAGGCCATGGCACCGTCTTTGCTGTAGGTGTGCACCTCGGCCTTCGGCGCGTTGATCGGGAGCTGCTGGTAGTTCGTGCCGATGCGGTGCAGATGCGTGTCGTGGTACGAGAAGACCCGGCCCATGAGCATCCGGTCGGGGCTCAGCCCGACGCCGGGCACAAGGTTCGCGGGCGAGAAGCTCGACTGCTCGACCTCGGCGAAGAAGTTCTCCGGATTGCGGTCGAGCACCATCCGACCCACCTGCACCGGCGGGTAGTCTTCGTGCGGCCACACCTTCGTGAGATCGAACGGGTTGAAGCGATATTTCGCCGCGTCGGCGAACGGCATCACCTGCATCTCGAGCCGCCATACCGGATGCTCACCCCGATCGATCGCGGCCCGGAGGTCGCGACGGTGGTAGTCGGGGTCGGTCGCTGTCATGGCCTTGGCATCGGCATCCGTGAAGTTCTCCGGGCCCTGCTCGGTCTTGAAGTGCCATTTCACCCAGAACTTCTCGCCAGCCGCATTGATCGTCGAGTAGGTGTGACTGCTGTAACCATTCATTGTGCGAAGCGACTTCGGCGTACCGCGGTCGGACATCAGGATGGTCACCTGGTGCGCGCTCTCGGGCGAGAGGGTCCAGAAGTCCCACTGCATGTTGTTGTCGCGGAGCCCCGTGTCGGGGAGCCGCTTCTGCGAGCGGATGAAATCCTGGAACTTCGAGGGGTCGCGCACGAAGAACACGGGCGTGTTGTTCCCGACCATGTCGAAGTTGCCCTCCTCGGTGTAGAACTTCAAAGCGAAGCCGCGCGGGTCACGCACCGTGTCGGCATAGCCCTGCTCACCGGCGACGGTCGAGAACCGGGCGAACATCTCCGTGCGCTTCCCGACCTCGCCGAGGAACGCGGCTTTTGTGAACCACGACACATCGTCGGTGACCTCGAAATAACCATGGGCGCCAGTGCCCTTGGCGTGCACGACCCTCTCTGGTGTGCGTTCCCGGTTGAACTGCTGCATCTTCTGCACCACGTACGCGTCGTGGAGCGCAATCGGGCCTGCGGGCCCAACGGTCAGCGAGTACTCATCGCTGGTGGCGGGGATTCCCGAATCCGTCGTGGTGGTGGGTGGCGTGGGCGTGTCAGTCATGTGCATCTCCGATCAGAAGTAGACAGCAGATGCTGTGTGTGGCCACGTTAGGCAGGCGGTCCTCGGGAAAGATAGGTCGGGCAGCCTACCCTTGCCGCCCACTCCCAGCCCACACACAGCCGCGATGGACGTCCGATTCGGGGAATCGGGTCCGATTGGGTCCGATTGGGTCAAGACCACATCTGTCGCCGGATCGGATTGTTCGAATCCGTACACGTTCACTCTGGAGCCGGCTCACACAGCCGGGTTGACATCGTCGATTCGCTGGTACGTTTCCGGATGCGCTGCCGCGGACTGTGGTGGTTCCCGGGACTAAAGCCTCTAGGCCGCTTGGCGCGACGCTGGATGATCGGGGCATGAATACAACAAAGGAGTCCCGCCCACCCCGGAAGCCTGCAACGCCGGGCAGTCTGGGCCTGCCAACCGCTTCGGCTCTCGTGATCGGCTCTGTGATCGGTACCGGCGTGTTCGGGATCCCCGCAGCGCTGGCCATGTTCGGACCCATCAGTTTGGTCGCATTCGCGTTGGTGACTGTCGGTGCGTTGGCACTTGCGGTGGTGTTCGGCCGGCTTGCGGCACGCATCCCCGGCTCCGGTGGCCCCTACTTATACGCCCGGGACGCATTCGGTGACTTCGCCGGTTTCATCAACGGCTGGTCGTACTGGGTGACCGCGTGGGCTGGCAACGCCGCGATCGTCGTCGCGTTGACCGGATACGTCGAGGTGTTCGTCAACACCGACCACAACATCGGGTGGTCGATCGTGATCGCCACCATCGGTCTCTGGATTCCCGTGCTGATCAACGTGGTCGGCATCAGAACCCTCGGCGCAGCACAAGTCATCTTCACTATCTTGAAGGTGGTGCCGCTCGTGTTCATCGCACTCGTCGGCCTGTTCTTCATCAAGGCAGAAAACTTCGGAGCGTTCAATTCCTCCGGAACCGACGGTTGGAGCGCCATCGCCGGGGCAGGCGCCATCGCCCTGTTCGCGTACCTCGGAATCGAGACCGCCTCCGTGGCCGCCGGCCGAGTGCGTAACCCGAAGAAGAACATTGCCCGGGCGACCGTCTGGGGCACCGTCATCTGCGCGGTCATCTACATTCTGGGTACCTTCGCCGTTTTCGGTACCGTCAGCAACCAGGCGCTTCGAACATCCACGGCACCGTTCAGCGACGCCGCGAACGCGATGTTCGGCGGCGACCTCGGGGGCCAGATCATTGCTCTTGCAGCGATCGTGTCGGGCCTTGGTTGTCTGGTCGGTTGGACCTTCATCGTTGGTGAGATGCCGAATGCCGCAGCGAAAGACGGTATGTTCCCCCGCGCCTTCGCTCGTGAACGTCGCGGGCTTCCGATCTTCGGCATCCTGGCCTCCACCATTCTCGCGACGCTGCTGACCGTTCTGGCCTACACGAACTTCTCCAACGTGTTCACGACCGTTCTGCTGCTGACCGTCTTCACCTCGGTCATCCCCTACATGTTTTCGGCCGCAGCCCAAGTGTTCTGGCTCGTCACCCACCGCCGGCAGACCTCCTGGCCGCACTTCGCGAAAGACGTCACGATCGCCGGGGTCGCTTTGGCATTCACCTTCTGGGCCCTCGCCGGAACAGGCGCTCAAGCCGCCTACTACGGGGTGTTCTGCTTCCTACTCGGTATTCCGCTTTACATCTGGCTTCGCGCGTCGAAGAAGAACGGGTACGGCGCCGAAAGTCCCGCGCCGCTGTCCAGCACGCTCTCCGTCGGCGCGCCCGACGCCGCACCCGACGCCATCGCAAGCAACACAGCGACTGATGCACCGGAGTTGGAGCGAATCTCATGACGACCCTCACTACCCCTGCACCCGCGCCGATCAGGATGGCCGCTCCGGCTGATCCAGCGAGCGTTCGTGGCTTGGGGGTCCACTCGGAGGCCGGACGGCTCCGTCAGGTCATCATCCACCGGCCGGGAACCGAGTTGAACCGGCTGACCCCCGAGAACCGCGAACAGCTCCTGTTCGACGATGTGCTCTGGCCGTCGCGCGCACGTTCCGAGCACGACGGTTTCGCCGATGCCCTCGCCTCACGCGGAATCGTGGTGCATCACTTCGACGACCTCTTCAGCCAGGCACTGCACGTCGCCGAGGCACGCAACTTCGTGCTCGAACGGGTCTGCACGACAGATTCGTTCGGGCCCTCTTTCGCTCCCTACCTTCGCAGCTTCCTCGACGATCAAGAACCTCGCCGGCTTACCGGGATGCTGATCGGTGGTCTTCTCCCTGAAGACGTGCCGACACCACCCGGGTTGAGTCTGTATTTCGACAGTCTTGACAAGGATGGCTTTCTGATTCCGCCTCTTCCGAACTCCTTGTTTCCCAGGGATAGTTCGGCGTGGATCTACGGCGGAGTGAACGTCAACGTGATGGCGAAGCCGGCGCGGGTGCGTGAAACAGACCATGTGCGGGCTGTGTACTCGTTCCATCCGCTCTTCAGCGGTGACCCGTTCCTGCAGTACAACATCGACGAGACGCGCACCCGATCGAGTATCGAAGGCGGCGACATCCATGTTCTCGGCAACGGGGCCGTACTGATCGGTATGGGAGAACGAACAACACCAATGGCCGTCGAGCTACTCGCCTCAGCACTGTTCAAGGCCGGGCAGGCAACCTCGATCATTGCCGTCGGGTTACCGAAATCCCACGCGATGATGCACCTGGACACGGTGATGACGATGATCGACATCGACACCTTCGTTCTCTATCCCAACCTCAGCCAGACGGATCTGCGTGGCCGAACAATCGCCCCGGCAGGTCTGCCCGGAGAGTCTTCCCTCATCGTCGGCCCCGAACAGGATCTATTCGAGCTCATCGCCGAAGCCCTTGACCTGTCTGAGGTTCACGTACTGTCAGCAACGGAGGACACTCGTGCGGCGGAGCGGGAGCAATGGGACGACGCCAACAACTACCTTGCTGTCGAACCGGGTGTCGTCATCGGCTACGACCGGAACGTCACCACGAACACGCTGCTGCGAAGGAATGGAATCGAAGTGATCACAGTCGCAGGCGGCGAACTCGGCCGGGGGCGAGGCGGTTCACGGTGCATGTCGTGCCCGATCCAGCGCGATCCTGCAGGCCAGGAGGCGCGGTCATGACGCAGACGGCAATACATGTTGCCGCGATTAGTCATCTGCTGAAAGGCACAGACCTGACCCGGGCGGCTTACGAACGACCGTTCGCAGCTGCTGCGCTGCTGAAGACCCAGAGGAAGACGGGCGCTCTACGGCCGCCGATCCCTGGCGTCTCGTGTCTACGACCAGGCAGAGAACAGGGTGCACGCCATCAAAGCGCTCATGCTCGCCTCTCTCCTGCCTGAAGATACGGACGGCAGACAGTGAGACTCGTCGTCGCCCTGGGAGGCAATGCGCTTCTTCGCCGAGGCGAACCCCCAGAGGCGTTGACCCAAACCCGGCGCCTGGCGGCCGCCGCGCCAGCTTTTGTGCGCCTCGCAGCACAACACGAACTCCTCCTCATTCACGGAAACGGCCCGCAAGTGGGATTGCTCGCCGCCGAGAACGTGACAGATGAGGCCATCGCAACCCCTTACCCGCTCGGGGACATGGTCGCTGAATCCCAGGGCCTGATCGGTCTCTGGCTGCAACGTGCCCTTTTCAACGCGAAGTCAACCAAACCCGTTGTCTCGCTCGTCTGCCAGACCGTCGTCGACGAAGCCGACCCGGCATGGCAGCATCCGACCAAACAAATCGGACCGAGTTACTCCGCGCACGACGCCCACACCCTGACGAAGCGACACGGCTGGACGTTCGTGACCGACGAGGTGACCTGGCGACGCGTCGTGCCCTCGCCCGCACCCATCGACATCATCGAACAAGGCGTCATCGGAAACCTCCTCAGCGCCGGAATGATCGTGATCGGCGCCGGTGGCGGAGGCGTACCCGTCGTACGAACTCGCGGCCAGCTCATCGGGGTGAACGCAGTCATCGACAAGGACAGTGTCGCCGCCCTCCTTGCAATCACCCTCACAGCCGACCGCCTCATCATCCTCACCGATGTCAGCGCCGTGATGCGAGGGTACGGCACGCCGCAGCAACACCCCATTCTCGAAACCACAGCGGACGAGCTCGATGCCCAACACTTCAGCTCGGGCTCGATGGGACCAAAAGTGACCGCCGCTACCGCCTTCGTCCGAGAGACCGGTTGCCGCGCCGCAATCGGCAGCCTCGACGATGCAGAAGCGGTCGTCAACGGGCTCGCCGGCACACAGATCAGTCGGTGACACGAAGCAGCGCAGGTGAGGAACACTGTGCTCTTGCGATCATCGTGGTCACTTATCTGTTCGGTGGGACCTTCGACTCTGCTGGTGAGTAGCGCATCCGACACAGTGGTGTCCATGGGAATAAGGCGACAGCGTGGTAAGAAGATCGTGCTCATCAATGTGGCGTCGGTGATCGGCGGGTTGGGTGTCGTACTTCTCGTCGTTCTGACGGTCGGCGGCCTCTTCGTGCCGGCGAACTACCTCCAACCGTGGAGCAGAGAGTACGCAGGGCAGTTCGCTGATCCTCGGATGCAGGTTGCCGCGCAAGCGCTGCTGGCACCGAGCAGCCATAACATGCAGCCATGGACCATCCGGCTCGACCCGTCAGACCCCGACGTGCTCTACCTCTACGCCGACCCCTCCCGGCTGACGCCCGCCGTCGACCCGGAGGATCGCCAAACGATGCTCTCGCAGGGCACGTTCCTGTCATACCTGCGCGTCTCGGCCCTTCATCTCGGATACAGCAGCACCTTCGACCTGTTTCCGCAGGGGGCGTACGACGAAACAGACCTTGCCTCGAGCATGCGCGCCGTTCCCGTTGCGAAGATCACCTTGACGAAATCACTGTCGACAGAGTCGACCGACTACGGTTCGCTTTTTCTGTCCGACACCAACCGAAGCCCGTACACCCCAGCTCCCGTGACAGCGAATCAGTCGGCTGAGCTCAGCCGCCTCGCCGCTAGCTCCGGGGCGGCCCTGACGATCTACGACAAGCCGAAAGATCTTGCGGCTTTCGCAGCGTTCGGCACCGAGGGGACTCTCATCGAGACGCAGTACGACGCAGCGACGAAAGAGTTCGACAGGTTGTTCTACGCAACCGAATCGGCCAAAAACGAGGAGAGATCGGGTTTCGCGGTCGAGGGGCAGGGAACCAGCGGATTCATGAAGTATCTAATTCAGGGCATGATCACGATCGATCCAG
Source organism: Subtercola sp. RTI3 (assembly GCF_035018625.1). Classification (NCBI taxonomy): domain Bacteria; kingdom Bacillati; phylum Actinomycetota; class Actinomycetes; order Micrococcales; family Microbacteriaceae; genus Subtercola; species Subtercola sp. RTI3. The sequence goes on from NZ_JASJXO010000010.1 coordinate 80,471, forward strand.
CACTGAACGACGATGCGACTGGCGCCAAGCGCTCAATCGACTCGACAGCCGCGGCCGTGGCACACACGCCGAACTACGCCCTCATCAGCACGGCAGGCAATACTCGCACGGAGCAGGTTTCGGCGGGCATCCTCTACGGCAATTTCTCGCTCCGTGCCCGCTCGCTCGGCCTCGTGATGCAGCCCCTCAGCCAAGTACTTCAGGAGTACCCGTCAATGGCCGCACCGTATGACGCTATCCGCGCCGAGTACGCACCCGACGGGCAGACGATCCAGATGATGGTGAGACTCGGCACCAGCACGACCGACTACCCACAGACCATGCGGCGAGACGTCAACAGTCTCCTTGGCTGAACACGTCAATCACAAAGCTAGGCTGCGCTTGACGGCTCGATGGGTGTTGCGGCTCGGCTGGGCCCGGATTTGTTGATGCCGACGCCCGCTTGCTGCCTTCCAGCGTGAGCGCTCACGACTACCATTCGGAGAGTCTTCAGCGCTGAGCCCCCGTCAGCGACAGCGGAGGCGCAGTACACACGCCCTGCGGGTAAGGAGTACCGGAACGTTCCGAACGTGCACCTTCGAACTGTTGCCACCAGCAGTGTTCCCACATTGCTACTGGCGACCCGTGCCGGTACGGGAGGGCAACCGCCGCGCGACTACCGCGGGGGCGATCCCCAACAAGGCGAGCACCAAGGCGAGTTCGAGAACGCCGAGCCCGAAGTAGATGCTCTGCAGAAACGAATACTGCCGGATCATTGCGATCTCGATGAAGATCCACACCATCATCCCGAACCCCGCGACCGCACACCACAAAAGACTGGCTGCGTTGCCCCTCTGTAGAGCGATAGCGCCTGCCAACTGGGTGCCGCCGACAACCACGCCGAGCAGCAGACCCGGGATGAGGTATGAAGTGAACGGTGTGTCTGCCAGGTATGAAAGCGGTATCGGCCCGCCGTCTGCGATTGCGCCGAGGCATCCGCCCGCGAACGAGGAAGCGGCACCGAAGTACAGCAGAACCAGTAATGCACGCCAGGCCGTCGACGATGACTTTCGTCGAAAAGACGCCGACACCCGGGAATAGGGCACCGCTGGGCGAGGCACTGGGGCAGAGGAACGAGCACTGTCGGTCATACCACCACCCTTCCCGGATGCGCTCTCTCCGATGGGGCCGAAGGTCCTGCGAATCGTCCTGCGACCGCGGACTACGTGCATCGCCGTCGGTCTCGACGGGTAAAGCGACTGGTCAGCGCCACAACTACCAGAAGCAACATCATGGAATACGGATGGGAATACCACTGATTCCGGTCGTCAACAATGCGGGTGGGGGTGTCTGCTGAGCGTCGGCAGCGAGCGTCTGACGGGTCGCAACCCCATCGACCATCACGTAGTAGGTCTCGAAGCGCTGCAGTTGCTGCTCGTCATGCGTGACCAGCACGGTTGCGGTGTTCTGCTCGATCGTGAGTCGGGTGATGAGGTTCAGGATGCTCGTACCTCTCGCCTGATCCAGTGAACTGGTCGGTTCGTCGACAACCAATACGGTGGGGTCATTCATCAGGGCTCGGGCAATGTTCACGCGTTGGCGCTCACCCCCGGAGAGCATCGCCGGGAACTTGTGCGCCTGCCGTTCGACTCCGACCGCTGCCAGCAGGTCCATGGCACGCGAACGGCTGTGACGCCGCGTCTCCGCCTTGCTCGCTCCCCCTCTTGGCGTTCTGGCCCCGAGCTTCTCCATGACCAACAGCTGCTCGAGAGCGGTCAGCGCCGGCAGCAGGTTCGACTGTTGGAAGACGATCCCGAGGTGATCGCGGCGCAGCTCGGCACGCTCTGAGAGCGAGAGCCCCGTCACCTCCACATCATCGATGCGCACCGACCCGGAGTCGGGCCGGATGAGGGTCGAGATGACGGCCAGCAGGCTCGACTTACCCGAACCCGACGGGCCGCTGAGCCCCACAACACTCCCGCGAGCGACGGCGAGTGAGACGTTGTCGACGGCGATGATTCTGCTGGCCCCGTCCGGGTAGGTCAGGGTGACATTCGAGAGGGTGATCATCGGTTGCTTCCCAGAGCGGTCAGAGGGTCGGCGTGCGTCACCGAACGAAGAGCGAACGCCGCACCCAACAGCCCGAGGGCGATCATCGCGACAGCCGGGGCGAGAGTGGTGTACCAGGCCAGAATGAAGGGCAGAACACCGCCGACAACGGCTCCGAAAGCTGCCGTCGCGCCGATCCCGACTCCCACCCCCACAACCAGCACAAGAGCCGCCTCGCCAAGCGAGTCGGTGACAAGCATTCTGTTCGATGCCCCGAGCGCTTTCAGAACGGCCACGTCAGGTTGTCGCTGCATGCCCCACACCGTGAAGAACGCGCCCACGACAAGCGCCGAGATACCGAACAGCATCGCCACCATCAGCAGCAGCGACCCGATCTCCGAGCGGAACGCGGAGAGCGCGGTCAGCGAACCGACCAGGCTCTGGGAGGTGGTGTCGGCGGCCAGGTCGGCGGCCGCAAAGCCACTGTCTGTACCGTCGGCCGCGAGAACGGTGGCGAAGGCGTCGGGGTTGCCGGAGGCGCTGGCGGTCTTCTGCCAGTCGGCCAGTGAGACCCAGGCGACGGCCGTGTGCGAATACCATGCGTCCGTCGTCACGGCATCGACGACGTAGACGTCGCCGTCGAGGGTGATCGTGCCGCCCGCTACAACATGCAGGGTCGAAGCGGCAGTCTCCGGTACGGTGATGTGGCCGTCCCGGGTCGGTACGGCCGATCCGAAGGAGGTGTCGGCGCCGAAAAGGGCGACGGAGGCCTGCCGTGAACCCGCAAAGAGCTTGGTCTGGCTGATACCGACCGGATGCACCGCGCTCACTCCTGAGGTTTTCGACCACGTCGCGGCCTGCGTCGATGTGACGGCTGAGTCGGAGTAGCTCAGGCTGTTGCCGTCAGCGGGTTGCGAGAACACGACCCGGTCGGCGGGCAGTGCGAGCACCGCGGAAATGTTCTGGTTGGCGAGGCCAGCGGTGAGGCCGGCGAGAAAGCCGACGAGGAGGGTGATGAGGGCGACGACAGCGGCAATCAGGATGAAGCGGCCCTTGGCAAACCTCAGATCACGGAGTGCGACGAACATTCGTACCGGCTCTCGCTGTTGACAGGAGCACTGCCTGATGCGGTGCTCCCGAACGTCAAGGATGCCCCGGATCAGCTCCCCGAACAGGGCCGAAAGTCCCCCGACGGAAACACCTGCGTCGCGTCCGACGCCCATGCTGAACGGACGCCCATGCTGAAAGGATGCCTGTGCTGAAGTGGGCCCTACCGGGATCGAACCGATGACATCCACGGTGTAAACGTGGCGCTCTACCAGCTGAGCTAAAGGCCCTTCACGCCCGAAGACGCGTTGAAAGCATACTAGACCGCGGCGGGCTCGAGTTCTTCGAGGGCGGCGCGGTAGGCCTCAATCGAACGGGCCTCGCCCGGGGCGGTGATGAAGCTGGCGCGAATGATGCCCTTGGTGTCGATGACGAAGGTCGCACGGTTCGAGAAACCCTTGCCCTCGAGAAAGACGCCGTATTCCTTTGCGACGCCGCCGTGGGGCCAGAAGTCGGCCAGAAGGTTGAAGTCGAACCCACGCTGGTCGCTCCAGGCACGAAGCGACGACTTGGAATCGACGGAGATTCCGAGCAGTTCGACGTGCTGGTCGTTGAACAGGGCGATGTTCTCTTCGAGCTGGCAGAACTCACCGGTGCAGACACCGGAGAAAGCGAGTGGGTAGAAGACGAGGACAACGGGCTTCACACCACGAAACTGGCTGAGACGAACCTTTTCGCCGTACTGGTTCGACAGTTCGAAGTCGGGTGCCCACGTGTCGTTTTCGAGTGCCATAGAGGCGATCCTTTCGGCGACGGGTAACTTGCCCGCCAGACCCAAACAGCCAGTCTAAACCTCGAAACCGACCGATCGCTGCCCCGGAGGGCGAATCTGGTCTGACAGATTCGTTAGGCTTGTCGGTGGTGTGCATTCCGTGAACCGGAGGGCCTCCAGTTGAATGATCTCTACAACCCAAAAGAGAGAGGTTGACGTTGACTGTCAACGATCAAGACCCCTATTCGGTGACGAACATCGATTCCGATCCCGATGAAACCGCCGAATGGTCTGAATCGCTCGATGCGCTGGTCGCAGAGCGTGGCCACGGGCGTGCTCGCGAGATCATGCTGAGCCTGCTGAAGAGAAGCAAAGATCTGCACCTGAACGTTCCGATGGTTCCCACCACCGACTACATCAACACGATCGCTCCCGAGAACGAGCCCGAATTCCCGGGCGACGAAGATGTCGAGCGCCGCTACCGTGCGTGGATCCGCTGGAACGCGGCAATGCTGGTGCACCGCGCCCAGCGCCCCGGCATCGCCGTCGGTGGCCACATCTCGACGTACGCCTCGAGCGCGAGCCTCTACGAAGTGGGCTTCAACCACTTCTTTCGCGGCCAAGACCACCCGGGCGGTGGCGACCAGATCTTCGTGCAGGGCCACGCCTCCCCCGGCACCTACGCCCGCGCGTTTCTCGAGGGCCGGCTGAGCGAGACCCAGCTCGACGGTTTTCGCCAGGAGAAGTCGCACCACGGTGGCGCGCTGAGCTCATACCCGCACCCCCGTCTCATGCCGGAGTTCTGGCAGTTCCCGACGGTGTCGATGGGTATCGGCCCGATCAATGCCATCTATCAGGCTCAGGCGAACAAGTACCTGACCAACCGCGGCATCAAAGACGCCAGCGACCAGCAGGTCTGGGCATTCCTCGGCGACGGCGAGATGGATGAGGTCGAGAGTCGCGGCCAGCTGCAGGTCGCGGCCAATGAGGGCCTCGACAACCTGAACTTCGTGATCAACTGCAACCTGCAGCGCCTCGACGGCCCTGTGCGCGGCAACGGCAAGATCATCCAGGAACTCGAGAGCTTCTTCCGCGGTGCCGGCTGGAACGTCATCAAGGTGATCTGGGGGCGCGAATGGGATTCGCTGCTTCAGAACGACACCGACGGTGCGCTGCTCAAGCTGATGAACCAGACTCCGGATGGCGACTTCCAGACGTACAAGACCGAAGACGGCGCGTACGTTCGCGAGAACTTCTTCGGGCGCGATCCGCGTGCGTTGAAGCTCATCGAGGATTACAGCGACGATCAGGTCTGGGGTCTGAAGCGCGGTGGCCACGACTACCGCAAGGTGTACGCCGCGTTCAAGGCCGCGAGCGAGCACAAGGGCCAGCCCACGGTCATCCTCGCGCACACCATCAAGGGTTACGGCCTCGGCAAGGGTTTTGCCGGCCGCAATGCCACCCACCAGATGAAGAAGATGTCTCTGCCCGACCTCAAGGCGTTCCGCGACGAGATGCGCATTCCGATCACCGACGCGCAGCTCGAGGCGAACGATCACTGGACTCCCCCGTACTACAACCCGGGCCCCGGCGACGAGGCCATCGAGTACATGCACGAGCGTCGCCGCGCACTGGGCGGCTACGTGCCAGAGCGTCGCACGAAGCACACCGCGTTCACGCTGCCAGACGACTCGGCCTACGCCATCATGAAGAAGGGCTCCGGTACGCAGGAGATCGCTTCGACCATGGCGTTCGTGCGTCTTCTGAAAGAGATGACGCGCTCGAAGGACTTCGGCAACCGCGTGGTTCCCGTCATCCCCGACGAGGCGCGCACGTTCGGCATGGATGCGTTCTTCCCGAGCGCGAAGATCTACAACCCGAACGGCCAGCACTACACGAGTGTCGACCGCGACCTGTTGCTCGCCTACAAAGAGAGCCCCCAGGGCCAGATCATCCACGTGGGCATCAACGAGGCCGGCGCGGTGGCAGCGTTCACCGCAGCGGGCACCTCGTACTCGACGCAAGGCGAACCGCTCATCCCGGTCTACGTCTTCTACTCGATGTTCGGCTTCCAGCGCACGGGCGACGCCCTCTGGGCCGCGGGCGACCAGATGACCCGCGGGTTCATCATGGGCGCAACCGCTGGCCGCACCACGCTCACCGGCGAGGGCCTGCAGCACGCGGATGGCCACTCCCACCTGCTGGCCTCCACCAACCCCGCCGTGGTGTCGTACGACCCCGCGTACGGGTACGAGATCGGGCACATCGTGCGCTCGGGCCTCGAGCGGATGTACGGCGGAACGCACACCGACCCGAACGTCATGTACTACATCACGCTCTACAACGAGCCGATGGTCATGCCAGCCGAGCCCGAGAACGTCGACGCCGAGGGTATTGTGCGCGGCATCCACCACCTCAAGGCCGGCAACGACCAAGGCCCGAAGGCGAACATCCTCGCTTCGGGCGTGGGCGTACCGTGGGCTCTCGAGGCGCAGGAGCTGCTCGCGAACGACTGGGGCGTCTCGGCCGACGTCTGGTCGGTCACCAGCTGGACAGAGTTGCGCCGCGACGGCCTGCTGGCCGAGGAGCACAACTTTCTCTACCCGAACGACGAGCGCCACGTTCCGTACCTCACGAACAAGCTCTCGGGCGCCCAGGGCCCGTTCGTCGCGGTGAGCGACTACATGCACGCCGTGCCCGACCAGATTCGCCAGTTCGTTCCCGGCGACTATGCGACGCTCGGTGCCGACGGGTTCGGGTTCTCTGATACGCGCCCGGCCGCCCGACGGTTCTTCAAGATCGACGGCCCCTCGGTTGTCGTTCGTGTTCTCGAGCAGCTCGCCGCCCGCGGCGAGGTCGACCAGAACGCCCCGGCCTGGGCCATCGACAAGTACCGTCTGCACGACGTGTCGGCCGGCACCTCTGGCTCGGCGGGCGGCGAGAGCTAACCGCTTTCACCCCATGTCGAGAACCAAAGAGCAGACCCTTGCGTGGCTGCGAACGGTGTCGGGAGAACTCTCGACAGCGACCATCAAGCGCCTCGACGAAACGCTTCCCTGGTACGGCGACATGCCGCCGGGGAGGCGTTCCGCCGTGGGCCTCGTCGCCCAGGCCGGCATCAAGTCGTTCATCACCTGGTACGACGACCCCACGACCACCACGTGGATCGCCTCAGACGTGTTCGGCTCCGCGCCGCGCGAGTTGCTCCGCTCGGTGAGCCTGCAGCAGACGCTCCAGCTCATCCGCGTGGTGGTCGAGGTGGTCGAGCAGCGCGTCGCCGGTGCCGACCAAGACCTCCGCGAAGGCATCCTGCTCTATTCGCGCGAGATCGCCTTCGCCTCGGCTGATGTGTACGCCCGAGCCGCCGAAGCGCGCGGGCTCTGGGATGCCCGGCTCGAGGCACTCGTTGTCGACTCCATTCTCAGCGGCGAGTACGACGACGAGCTGCCGAGCCGTATCGCCGCTCTCGGCTGGCACGGCCACGGCGAGGTGAGCGTCCTCGTCGGAACAACGCCCCGCATGCTCGACGTCGACCAGTTGCGCCGCACCGCACGCCACCTCTCAGCCGACGTGCTCATCGGTGTTCAGGGCGGCAGACTGGTGCTGGTCATCGGGCGTTCGCAGCCTGCGGGCCTGCCTCCGGATGATCAGCCCACTGCCGCTACCAGCGAACCAGCCCTGACGTTCATGCAGATCGCGAACGCCCTTGAACCCGGATTCGGCCCGGGCCACCTGGTTCTCGGCCACGAGGTGCCGAGCCTCGTCGAGGCCTCCCGAAGCGCGAAGGCAGCGCTCGCCGGTTTCGCCGTGGCGAAATCGTGGCGCAACGCCCCCCGCCCGGTGTACGCCGACGATCTGCTTCCCGAGCGGGCGCTGGCCGGTGACCCGCTGGCCCGGTCGACTCTTGTGAACCGGGTGTACCGGCCGCTGCAAGACCAGAGCCCCGAACTGATGACCACGCTGTGGTGCTACCTCGACAATGGCCGGTCGCTCGAAGGCACCGCGCGCGAGCTCTTCGTGCACCCGAACACCGTTCGCTACCGTCTGAAGCGCGTCTCTCAGGTCATCGGCTGGGATGCCACCGGCGCCCGGGAGGCCCTCATCCTGCAGTCGGCCCTGATTCTCGGGTCGATGAACGACCCTGACCCTGCGCCCCGCCGCCGCACCTGACCAAACCCGGTTCGGCCTTGGTCGATACTGACAACGAAACTCGAAAAGGTTGGTTGGTTCTCACCACCGACTCCTCCTCCACACTTGAAAGACTGACAACATGATCGTGATCGTCTGCCCGGGCCAGGGCTCACAAACCCCCGGCTTTCTCGACCCGTGGGTTGCCGAACCACAGTTTCGCGAGCACCTCGAAGCGCTGTCGTACTGCGCCGAGCTCGACCTCCTGAAGCACGGCACCACGAGCGACGCCGACACCATCCGCGACACCAAAGTGGCCCAGCCGCTCATCGTGGCCGCCGGGCTGCTTGCGCTGAAGGCACTTCTGGCTGACGGTCGACGGTCGTTCGTCGGCGGTGTGGCCGGCCACTCGGTGGGCGAGATCACCGCTGCCGCAGCATCCGAAATTCTCACAGAGGTCGACGCGGTGACGCTGGTGCGTGAGCGCGGGCTGGCCATGGCTGAGGCCGCAGCGCTCACCCCCACCGGCATGAGCGCCGTTGTGGGCGGCGACGAGAGCGAGCTTCTGGGCGTGCTCGAAGCGCTCGGCCTGCAGCCGGCCAACTTCAACGGCGGAGGCCAGGTGGTTGTCGCCGGTTCGCTCGAAGCCCTCGCGCAGCTGCCGCAGGTCGCCCCTCGCGGCGCGCGGGTGATCCCGCTGCAGGTCGCCGGTGCCTTTCACACCCGATTCATGCAACCCGCTGTCGACCGGCTCACCGAGGTTGCCCGCGGGCTCACCCCGCATGACCCCACACTGCCCATCTGGAGCAACCGCGACGGCGGCGTCGTCGATTCCGGCGACGAATTTCTGCGCCTGCTGGTGGGCCAGGTCTCGTCTCCCGTTCGCTGGGATCGCTGCATGGCCTCGTTCGCAGCAGCCGGGGTCACGGGTATCATCGAAGTCGCGCCCGCCGGCGCCCTCACCGGTCTTGCAAAACGGGGTCTGAAGGGTGTGCCGTCGGTTGCCATCAAGACACCGGATGACCTGCCAACGGCTATCGAGCTCCTCACCGGCGCCGTCGCCTAACCCCACGATTCCTGAGAGAAGCGCATGCCCCGCCCCGCACTGCAGCAGTCACACGGACACGAGTTCACCCGCATCTACGCGATGGGCGCCGCTCGCGGTGAACTCGTCGTACCGAACGACCAACTGATCGAGGCGATCAACTCGTCAGACGAGTGGATTCGCCAGCGCACCGGCATCATCGAACGCCGGCGTGCTCCGAAAGACATCACCGCCGTCGACCTCGCCACCGAAGCCGGCATCGAGGCCATCGCGAAGTCGGGCATTCGTGCCGACCAGATCGGTGCCGTCATCGTGGCCACCATCAGCAACCCCGTGGTCACCCCCTCGGTCTCCACCCTCGTCGCAGAGCAAGTGGGCGCAAAGACTGCCGCCGCGTACGACATCGAGGCGGCGTGTGCGGGCTACGCGTATGGCATTGCACAGGCCGATGCCCTGATTCGCGCGGGTGTGGCCGAGTACGTGCTCGTCATCGGAGCTGAGAAGCTCTCTGACTTCGTGGAGCCCACCGACCGCTCGATCTCCTTTCTGCTCGGCGACGGTGCTGGTGCTGCCGTGGTCGGCCCGAGCGATTTCCCGGGCATCTCACGCTCGATCCTCGGCTCCGACGGCTCGAAGTGGGGTGCCGTGGGAATGAGCGGAACCCACGCGGGCTTCCGCGCCGGCGACAACGAGTGGCCGCACCTTCGTCAAGACGGCCAAGTCGTCTTTCGCTGGGCCGTCTGGGAGATGGCGAAAGTCGCGCGCCAGGCGCTCGAGGTCGCGGGCATCACCGCCGACGACCTCACCGCGTTCATCCCGCACCAGGCCAACATGCGCATCGTCGACGAGTTCGCCAAAGTGCTGAAGTTGCCCGAACACGTGCTCGTCGCGCACGACATCGAGACGACCGGCAACACGTCGGCGGCGTCGATTCCGCTCGCTGCGCACCGGCTGCTCTCCGAGCATCCGGAAGCCTCGGGCGGCTACGCCCTGCAGATCGGCTTCGGCGCGGGCCTCGTCTTCGGGGCCCAAGTCGTCGTGCTGCCCTAAACTGAATGTCGCCTCAAATGACACCACAAGGAGAAAAAATAATGGCATTGTCCACCGAAGAAGTTCTTGCCGGCCTCGCCGAGCTCATCAACGACGAGACGGGTATCGCAGCCGACACGGTTGAGCTGGACAAATCGTTCACCGATGACCTCGACATCGACTCCATCTCGATGATGACCATCGTTGTCAACGCCGAAGAGAAGTTCGACGTCAAGATTCCCGACGAAGAGGTCAAGAACCTCAAGACCGTCGGCGACGCAGTTCACTTCATCGCCAACGCCCAGGGCTGAACCCGACCGCAGGATGGCCGGGCGACACTCGTCCGGCCTCCTCGCTGTGCTCACAGACCCGCCTGAACCACAGACAGACCTGAACCACAGACAGACTTGAACCACAGAAAGCTCTTCTCATGACCAAAAGAATCGTCGTCACCGGCATCGGCGCCACCTCTCCCCTCGGAGGAACCGCTGAAGAGAGCTGGCAGGCACTGCTCGGCGGCGTTTCGGGTAACCGCACCCTCGAGCAGGAGTGGGTTGAGAAGTGGCAGGTTCCCATCACCATGGCGGCCCAGGCCGTTGTGCCCTCGGCCGATGTGCTCACCCGCCAGGAGACCAAGCGTCTCGACCCGAACAGCCAGTTCGCGCTGACCGCAGCGCGCGAGGCGTGGGCTGACGCCGGCTCACCCGAGGTCGAACCCGAGCGTCTCGGCGTCGACTGGGCCACCGGCATCGGCGGCCTCTGGACCCTGCTCGACGCATGGGACACCCTGCGCGAGCGTGGCCCCCGCCGAGTGCTTCCCATGACCGTTCCCATGCTCATGCCCAATGGCGCTGCCGCCGCGATCAGCATGGACATCGGCGCTCGTGCCTTCAGCCGCACCGACGTCTCGGCCTGCGCATCGAGTACCGAGTCGATCGCCAACGCGTTCGACCACCTGCAGGCAGGCCTCGCCGACGTGATCATCGCGGGCGGCTCTGAAGCGTGCATCCACCCCCTGCCCATCGCCTCGTTCGCCGCCATGCAGGCGCTCTCGAAGCGCAACGACGACCCAGCCACCGCGTCGCGTCCCTACGACGTCACCCGTGACGGCTTCGTTCTCGGCGAGGGCGGCGCGGCCATCGTTCTTGAGACCTACGAGCACGCCGTCGCCCGTGGCGCCCGCATCTACGCCGAGGTTCTCGGGGGCTCAGTGACGAGCGACGCGTACCACATCACCGCGCCCGACCCCGAGGGTTCGGCGGCGGCTCGCGCCATGATCGCGGCGATCACCAACGCCGGGTTCTCGATTGCCGACGTGGCACACATCAACGCACACGCCACCTCCACTCCCGTCGGCGACATCGCCGAGTACAACGCGCTTCGCCGGGTATTCGGTGAGGCTGTCGAAGGCATCCCCGTGTCGGCCACGAAGGCATCGACGGGCCACCTGCTCGGTGGTGCCGGCGCCATCGAGGCGATCTTCGTGATCAAGGCGCTCTACGAGCGTCTCGCCCCGCCCACCATCAACCTCACCGAGCAAGACCCGGCCATTCGGCTCGACGTGATCACGTCGCCCCGCAAGCTGCCCGACGGCGACCTGCTCGCCATCAGCAACTCGTTCGGCTTCGGCGGCCACAACGCCGTAGCGGCCTTCAAAACGCTCTAGTCGGCTGCCTGCCCTGTCCCCATTCGCTGACCCCAGCGCTCACACCACTTCGGGTCGGCGAAGTTTGCGGGTGCTGTCTCTTATACACATCT